>CAZECB010000016.1:0-6598 GCA_964510745.1 uncultured Flavobacteriaceae bacterium
AGCTAATGGACATTAAACGGATATACAAAAAAACTTTATTAATTGCGAAATAAAATATAGAAATTATGTTTGATTTATGATAGTATTATATGTTCTTTTTAAGAATAAAGCCACAGACAATTTCATTACCTTTAATTTCTGTATAAGCTTTGGATAGATTATTTTTTTCTAGAAAAGATTTTATCTCGTCGCCGATAATACTTTCTTCGAAAGTAATTACTTCCCAATTGTTTTTTTTGAAAAAACTATGCAGTTCAGGTATTGAATGTTTGTAGTGTTCAATAGCATAAGTTTTTCCTGTAGAATTTTTAAAACTTCTTGCTGTTTTAAGATGCCCGAGATTAGGGTGGAATAATGTTAAGAGAATGTTCCCTCCTTTTTTTAAAACACGATTCCATTCTGTAAAAACAATATCTATTTTTTTTATATGACCTATTGTGAGTGATGAAAAAATGAAATCTATTTCGGAATCTTTAGCAAAAGATAAAACATGATCTGTTAAAATATGAGTTTCGGCTTCGGGGTTATTTAGTTTTAGTTTCTTTAACATTGCAGGAGATGTATCACAACCAACCCACCTTTTAGGTTTTAAATTCATTATTCTTTTATAATGCCTGCCAGTGCCAGCACCAAAATCACAAATAAATTCAAAAGCGAAATTGATTTTGCTCAAAAGAGATTTTACTAGAATATCATTATAAAAAACAGTAACATTACCCATTTCAATTTCATTATCATAAGTAGCTGCCCACTTATTATAGCCTTTAACAGCATCTATTTTAACAGGTTTTTTATGTAATAAATAAGACACTATTTTTTTATAAAAAATCATTGACTATAATCTTTAAATTAATAGACTGTAATTATACGAGAATTCTATATCTTATGAACCATTTTTTTAATAATTTAAGTATAAATGATTTTAAAATCTATTAACATCATAGGAGATCAAGATAATTTTAAAAAAGATATTTTAATTGAAAGAGATATTATACATTCAATAGATTCAATTTTAGAAAAGAAAACTATTGAATGTATAAACTTTAAAGAGAATGTTATTGCATTTCCAGGTTTAATAAATTCACATGAGCATCTAGGACTCAATACACATAGTATACATAAGAGCCGAGTATATTCAGATTACATTGATTGGGCTTCAGATAATTTTGAAGATAAAATAAAAGAAATCAATGCTATTCCTTTTCATTTAAGATATGAATGGGGTGTGATTAAAAATATTTTATGTGGTTTTACTACTATTATTCAGCATGATAAAGGATTGCCTAATTTTAAATGTGATCTTGTTGATATTGAGTTAGGTTTTAAAGTAATCCATTCTTTACATTTTGACCCTAAGTGGAGGTTGAAAAGTATTTTACCTAGTAGTAAGATGAAAATGATTCACTTAGGAGAAGGAGTTACTCCTAGAGCTATTTCTGAGGCGCATCGATTTTTGTTTTGGAATTCTCAGCCTAAAAAAACAATTGCTATACATGGAATATCTATAAAACCTCAAGAAATGAAAAGAATGGGAGGCATTGTCTGGTGCCCCAATTCTAATATGCATCTTTATAATTCTACAGCAACTATTAATACAATAAAGCTAGACACTCCAGTTTTATTTGGTACAGATTCGACAATTAGTTCTGATTGGAATATTTTTGATCATTTACGTCAAGCAAGACTTATGAGTTTTTTATCAGATGAAGAATTATTTGATAGTGTTTCAAAAACTCCAAGTAAGTTATTTAATTGGCCTAAGAAAAGTGAAATAGTAATGGGTAATTTAGCAGATATTGTTATCGCTAAACAAAAAGAAAACGATCTATGGAATGCTTTTTATGAACTAGAGTCGTCAGACATCCTTTTAGTAATAAAGTCTGGCAAAATTGTTTTTTTTGATGAAAGTATCTTATCTGAAGTTAAAAAACATATTCAAATTTCAAAATTTGAGAAAATTAAAATATTTGATAGTCATAAATATTTGAAATTTCCCATAAAAGCACTTTTCGAAAATATAAAAAAATACTATGAAAAATTTCAATTGCCCATTGGTTTAGAAATTGGTTAAAATTATAGCTTTTGTACTATGTTTTTACAATGCTTCCTTTTGGTGAAGGTATAAAATAAATTAACATGGTAATTATTTGTGTTATTGCATTTGCAGATAATACAGCTAAAATATTAGCCTTAAAAAGCAATAATGTTATAGATAAAGTAAAATTTAGAAGCAATCCTATTATACTAATTATAACAACTCTTTTTTCTTTGTTTAATTTAAAAAACTCAAAAACTTTAATACTATAAATATAAGATGGGTAACTTATGAAAAAACCAGCTATATATTCAATGAAAGTTAAGTTTATTAAAAAGTATTTTCTTAATAAATAAGCGATTAAAATAATAATAAATGTATTTATAAAAATACCGAAAAATGCCAGTTTAACTCGAAGTTTTTTTAAACTTTTTAAATTTATTCTGTAAATGTTTTTAATATAAGGGAATAATAAAATTGTAACTGCAGATTGAGAAAATATAAAGAAAGAAGATATAATTTGATATTCTCCTAAAGCAATACTATTAGAAAAAAACGAATAAGTATACAGATCTATTTTAGAATGTAAAAACCCTGTAATACCTATTAATAAAAAGGGAAAACCAAATTTTAGATCAGTGATATTAATTTGGACTGTTTTAAATTTTAAGAATTTATGATATTTAATCGAAACGATTATAGCTTTATAAAAAATGTAAATTGCATAAAAAACAATAAATTTATTTATGGTTAGATCTTCTTTCGTGATTATAAATAAAGTGTTCAATAGTAAAAAACTACTCACTTCAATAATAATTAACAAAATATAGTCTCTATTATAAAAAAGAATTGATAAAAAAGAATTAAAAAAAAAGGCACTTAAAAACCAAAAAACTAAAAAAAATATATTGTCTAATTCTATAAAAAAGAATAATCCTACTAGGCATAATAAAGCAATAGGAATTCTTGCTAAAAACTGCTGTTGCCAATTTGCAATCATATTACTAGGATTATTACTAAAAGCCTTCTGTAAATATGTTTTCGTCCCCCAATCAGCAAAAATAAGTGCGATAAAAAAATAAAGTTGAATTTCTACAAAATTTCCCCATAGTGTTTTTGAAAAATTATTAATGATAATATAAGATAATATCAAAGTTAGCATAGGAGTCAAAATGCTTCTGATAATATTAAGAAGAATAGGAATAAATTTTAGAACAACATTTTTTTTCTTCAAACTCATTTTCATCTCAGGAATAAAAAACTATTTACTTTTATCATTGTGCTAAAAAAAGATTTTCTAGATACGCTCTAATTAATAGAATAATTGTATTAATCTAAAATATTTTTAATTTTATATGATTTTATTTTTTGGAAAATACCTAAGAAATTATTCCTTTACTAAAACATGTTTGTAGTTTTTAACAGCAAATTTCAGAGTTTCCCAAAAATTACGTTTCTCTGATTTGATGTAAACATAAAAGTAAATCAAGCCAAACCAAGCTCTGAAAATTAAATTAGAGGGGAGTTTTATAAGACGTTTAATAAGAGGGTACGTCCAAGGCCATAAAACAGCAGTTTGAAAAAACTTTTGTAAATTTTGGATTTCTCGCTTGTGTGGGATTTCTAGTTTTGTTTCTAAAAAGAATGATTTATCTAGAGAATCATAATCAAATTCTTTCCCAAGATATCCTTTATTAAAAGCGTAATCTGTAAGTTCTGTACCTGGAAATGGAGAAAAAATAGAACACCAAGGGTAATCTGCTTTAATTTTTATATTTAACTCTACCGTAGAAAAAGCATCTTCTAAAGTTTCATCGGGTAACCCCACAATATTATAAGTCCTGAATGTGATCCCCGCATCATGAAGCAGTTTAGCTGCTTTTAAGATTTGATCATCGGTTAATTGTTTGTTAAGTACTTTATTTCTTAACTGCTCATTTCCAGACTCTATACCAAAGAAAACAGATTTACAACCTGCTTCAGCAAGTTTATAAGCATATTGCTCATCAGATGCTACAATGTCTGCTCTTACTAAACAAATAAACTCTACGTTGACCTCTTCTTTATAAACTTCTAAAAATTCATAAAGCCATTGTTTTTTCATACCAAAAACATCATCTGCAAAATAAATAATTTCTGCATTGGTCTCTGCTAGTAATCTTTTACATTCTTCTATGGCTCTGTCTACTCCTCGTATTCTAACATATTTGCCTTTTCCTTTATACATGTCACGCATTGCATCTTCAAAGCAAAAAGTACAATGAAAAGGGCAACCTCTGGAAGTAATTACATTTCTTACTTTTCTATCTCCTAATTTATTTAAATCATCATACAAAGAGCGATCTGGAAAAGGATAGTCATCTAAATTAGGCCTTAAATTGCGTAGCGGGTTATGAACTTTTTCATTATTCTGAGAGAATGATAAATTAGGAATGTCCTCAAAACATTCGTTTCGATCAATTCTTTCCATAATTTCTTTCATCGTTTCTTCTCCTTCACCTCTTACGAGATAATCAACCTCAGGCTCATCAATAAAATCTTTGAAAAATGTAGGATGAGCACCACCAAAAATATTTTTTATTCCGTATTCTTTTTTGACTTTTCCAGCGATATTTTTAGCCCAATAGTGGCTACCACTCATAATAGAAAAACCAACTAGATCAGGTTGAAATTTTTCTATTCGTTCTTTAAAATCATTAAAGGTTTGGCCTATAGCTAGCTCACAATCATGACCATGGTTTTTTAGCATAGATGAGATATACATCGGGCCAAGAAATTCGTAATCTAAATTTTGTAGGAATAATAATTTAGCCATAGTGCCTATTTAACGATTTAATACAAAAGTAGTAGCAAAACAAAAATACACATAATAAACTCCAAAATCTGGGATAATGTAGTAATAAATTAACTGTTGGAAATTCACTAAAGTTAAGAATGTGGTATTGCTGTATTGTAAAAGTTATGAAAATAAGTATTGAAAAAATAATAAAACCTTGTTTTGACTTTAAGGAAATAAGCCATTTAATTAAACATAGTACAGGCCAAAATAATAATAAAAAATGATAAGATGCTGTTGCTGGGATGATTACAAAAACTCCAACAATCCCAATAGAAGCTATAACTGGAGTTGTTTTATAACTATTTTTTCTTAAAATATTTAATATTAATCCAATAACTATCCCTAATAGTAAGTACTTTATTATTGGTTTTAATATAGGAGAGTTTAGACTTGGAGTAGGGTTTTTTAAAGCATCGTAGACAAATAAATTATTAAGCATAGAATCAATAGACTGAAAGGCAATAGCATATTTACCTTGACCATGTAAATCGCCCTGTAGATGTGATGAAAAATATTGAAAAAATACATCATAAGCATGAGGGTTTATTAAAAAAACGATAGATGAAGGTATAACAACTCCTATGAGTGTGAACATGAAAATGATTTTTTTTCTTTTATGTTTAAAAATATAGCTTAAAAAAATAATGGGTAAGTATTTTAAAGATGTCAAAATACCAAGTAATGATCCCATTATAACAGGTCTATTTATCGAGTATTGTTGACCAAATAATTCAATGAGTAAAAAACCAATTACTAAGTATAATTGTCCAAAATTTAAACAACTTGATATGGGGATTATAAATAATGATAAAAAGAGAATAGCTTGATTTAAAGACCAATCTGTTATTTTTCTTATTCTAAAAGGCAAGAGAAGTACTATTAAAATATTAAGCATTAACCAAACTCTTTTTGCTGTTAGTGGTTCAAAGAATGTTAAAGGCAGATAAACATAAGCAGTAATAGGAGGGAAAGGTGAAAATTTAGCACCTTCTTTAATTCCTAACTCTTGCGCCTTATGATGAAACCAATCATTATCATAAAATTGATGAATAGATACTCCTTCAGATACTAATTTTGCAGATACATAGTAATTATTGAAATCTCCAGAAGCAGTATTCCACCCAGGTAAAATTCCTTTTAATAAAATAATGTTCAATGAGAAAAGAATCCATAACTTACTAACTATAGGACTAGTGAATAATTTTATTGTAGCTATTTTTAACGAACTATTCATTGATTTGTTATTTTAGCTTTATAGATTTCCAATAGAGGAACTTTTCCTGCTGAGATGATCTTTATTTTTTCAAAATTTGAAAGATCATATGTTTTAATTTTAGAAAATTTATAACGTTCATCACTCTTTATAAATAAATAATCACTGGTGTCATCTATATTATTAACTTTTATTTGCCCTCTTCGATCTTTAGTAAACATATTAGTATTTAGGCTTACAGGATACGTTATATGTGCGCCAACACTAAATTGATTTGCACCTTCTTCTTTAATTAAATAATCAATTCCTTCTTTATAAGCGAGACCCCAATAGTCTATGTCAAATTTTTGCTGAATAGATGTTCCTGCCAGAAAGTTAAAATAATCATGCTGATAAGGGTGAAGTTGATAGTTCATATATCCTAGATAAAAAATATAAATTACCACAACTGTAATTGTCAGTTTCTCACCTAATTTACCAATTATCTGTTTGCTATAAGTTATTATTCTAG
>CAZECB010000016.1:6608-14579 GCA_964510745.1 uncultured Flavobacteriaceae bacterium
ACATAGAAGGATAGATGAAATACGAGTGCCTCCATCCATTATATAAAACCGAATTGAAGATAAGAATAGCAATTAAGGGTCCTATGAAAGTAGAAGTAATGAGTGTTTTATTTCTTAACGCCTCACATTTATAAAATGACCAGCCTTTCATTCTCTTAAGAATATCCTTTATAAAAAAAACACCTCCAATAAAGAAAAGTAATGTATATAAAATGGGTATGGTAATTAACATCCATGAGAACGTATAATACCATGGCAAGTCTTGAGTCCAAATGATTTCCCCCCAGAACAGGAGGCTTGTATCAGACCTAAATCTACTAAAGTTATGAAAAGTATTTATGAAATTCCCTAGAGGATCTTCCCATAGAAAAGGCCAGAAAAGAATGATAAAAACAGGTAGAAAAATATAATAAATAATATATGCACTCCAACGTTGTTTTTTTAGCCCTTTCAGAAAGTTTCCAGTTGTTTCATCTATTAGTAAAAATATTAAAGTGATCATCGGAATAATTATTCCAGGAATACGTATTGCGATAAGAATTGCAGTAGTAATAGCATGAAGTAGTGCCCATTTGATGTTTTTTTCTTTTAAGAATTTAAGCATCGTATACAAAGCGCATATATAAGCAGATAGAAATGGAATATCTTTGGGGTTATAAAAGGAATGTGCGAAAATTCTTGGAGAAAGAACAAGAAAGATACAAGTTAATAATGCTAACCTCCAATCTTTAAAAATTTCTAATGTCAATAAGTAGAATACAAATATACTGACGAAGAAAAAAAGAAAAGTAAGAAGGTGCCTGAGTTGATAAACAGCCTGTTCATCTGTGATATCTGTCAGGAGTTGAATTCCCGCTAGATAAAACTCAAAGATGACGCCATAGTCCTTATCTTTATATTCATTTAAGAAAGTTGAACCAGTAAATTGGTGCTTATCTTCATTTTTATCAACAAATTTATTGATAAGCTTGTCAACTTTTTCCTCAGATAAAAGAAGATAGTCTAGTTTGTAATTTGCATATAAAGCAGAAATAGCTCCATTTGACTTCCCAATGGGTTCGTCCCATGAAATACCATAATCTTTATAGGTAGATATACCTATAAAAAGCAGAAACAGAAAAAAGCCCCCTACCACTAAATATGGTAAAGTAGAAGTTTTATTTTTAAATATTTTTAAATATTTACTCATTACTACTTTTTTTTAGTAGATGTACCTTTCTTTTTTGTGATAGTTGCATTAAAACCTAAATGATTGTTATAAGAGTTTTTTAGTAATTGAGTACCTATAACAAAAGCACTTAATGCAATTAGGGCACCATTAAATAAACCTAAAGTAATCGTACTCGCCCATCCTAAAATAGCTTTATCTGTAAATAATTTTTCATATAAAATATATCCAGCAAAAATGGTTAATCCAAGAGCTAAAAATATAAATATCCAAAGGCATACCATTAGTAATTGTTCAGAATATTCTATAAATGATTTGATAGCGTGGTTTAATAAATCTGCAATACTCATTTTAGATTTCCCATGTGTTCTTTTATGTCGATCTGCTTCAATATATGATCGATGCCTTGCAAATTTGGAAAGAAATGCTGGGAAATGAATAAAACCAGATGCTATAGCACGATGTAACATGACTCTATTTATTAGGCTGAAATTTCCAAAATGTATGGATTGACCTGTGATTATTTTGAAAATGAACTTATAGATAGTATAACCAAAACGAAACAAAAAAGACTCCCTTCTTTTTTTTCGAACAATATGTACAACATCAAAATCATCTGTTTGAATCATTTTAGGAATCAGTTTAACATCATCTTGACCATCACTATCTAAAATAATAAATCTGTTTGAACTTGTGGTTTTTGCATATATAAGTCCTTGAAAAATAGCTTGCTGGTGACCAGCATTAAAATTTAGTTCTAACACTGTAAGATCTATGTTTGTTGATGTGAAAGAAAATACATCTAATAACTGAGAAGTTGTGTCGGTAGAGGCATCATTTACAATAACCACTTCAAAAAGATTGTCTAATTCACTACACACTTTTTCAATAGCGTTGAGAAAATGTACAATATTAAGCTCCTCATTATAACAAGGTGCCAAAATTACTATAGATTCAGAGTGTGTCATTATGCTATATTTTTTTATAAATTAAATGGCCTTCTGTTGTATGCTCTAATTCATATTTTTTTGAAAAAACATTATTTATATTATTACTATAAGCGGTGATCCATGTATTTTGAAGTTCTTTTAAAACAATAATCCAATCAGCTTTTTCATCTTCCATATATTTTAATAATTCCTTTTGCCAATCAATTAGATGAGAAGGTGTATCAGAGGTTAATTTTTCTGTAAGTATAAAACCTTCTCTAGCAAGCCTACAAGTAGTTATGACACCTAGTTCTAAATAAATATTAGGATCTCGTCCTAAAACTAATATTTCGTCTTTAGGATTTAGCTGCTTTTTTAAATAGGCAACTACAGATTTCCGTTGACGATACATGATTTTAAAATCAGGAAATATGAATGTTTCTGCTGCATCAAAATTAGAAGTTAGAAATCCAGCTTGAATAAAATTTGAACCTGTTTTTAAAAGAGGGAAAGTCATTAAAATACAAAAAATACTCATTAGTATCTTTTGCTTGTGTTGAGAAAGCTTACTGCTTAAAACTAGAAAAATCTCAATAAGACCAAGAGTTAGAAATGGCCATAAAATACTAAATTGGTAAGGGTATAATCTTCCTTCTACAAATAGCATTAGACCAATTCCTATAACAATGAGTTTTATGATGCTATTTTTTGAAAAAATGAATAAACCCAATAGACCACCAATTCTCAGAATTGGATCATTAAGAAATGTCCATCCTATTTTAAATAAAACTCTATAACTAAATCTAGACACATAACCAGAATAGTTATAGAGGGTGTCTAACACAACTACTTCCCAAAAGGCATAAAATGTATCTGATAGTACTAAATAAGCCATAAAAATTATTGTTGGAATTCCCATTCCTAATAAAAATTGAAATAACGATTTTTTATTAAAATGATAGAGTTCATTTCTCTTAAATACTAAAAATAAAAGGGGTAGAGCTATTAATAACGCTGTAGGTTTAACCCAGCCAGCTAAAGCAATTGCAAACCCTATAATAAGGCATCTGTTTTTTACATTTGTAGCTAATAAATAATAAGCTATAGCTACATAACATGCTGTAATTATATTTGTTACATCTGCTGTGTTTCCTGGGCCATCAATAAGGATGTGTTGTAGCCAAAAAACAACTACTAGAAAACTGATTGATTTTGAGTATTTTAATTTAGATAGACGAAATAAAAAAAATGCAGTGATTGTTAAAATTAATATATCAAAAATACGATAGCCTATAACGGTTTCACCAAAAATAATGGAAGCGAGAGCATATGTTAATAGACCCATTGGCCCTTTTTTTTCAATAAAATCGCTATAAGGTAATCCTCCATTTTTTAAAACGAGCCCTTGATAATGATAGATACCTTGATTATATCCAGAAGGAAAATTAAGATAAAGTAATAACGTACATAATACTAATAATACTAAAAAAATAGGTATCCAAATCGTAGACTTATGATTGAAAAAAGAATAAGATTTATTGCTGAAACTCATAATATTTACTAATTAAATAATGATTTGAGCATGTAAAAACCTTCTTTAAAATGAATTTTAAATTCAATCCAATTTCTAAAACTAAGTAATTTATTCCAGATGTATTTAGGTCTAAAGTAAAAAGACCGATAAGCTTTATTTTTTAACTGCTGTAACTCTTTTTTACTTAATACTCCAGTGCCTATAGTGACTTCATTTCCTGATTGATCCATGACTTCTAATGAATCATCAATTAATCCTTTTGTTAGGGCTTCGGTTCTAAAAGAGGTATTGCTTCGAGGTACAGCTACATTAAATGAAGCATAATCAGCTTCAATTTTTTTTGCAAAATCTATTGTATTTATAATTGATTCTTTGGATTGCCCAGGTACGCCTATCAAAAATGTACCCAAACGTTTTATACCTAGTTTTTTTGATAATGCAAATGTTGTTTCTATCTGCTGTGTGGTATAGTGTTTTTCATAATGCGTTAATAGATCATCTTCTGCCCATTCTACACCAAACATAATTAAAGAACAGCCAGCAGTTTTCATTAGTTTTAATTCTTTTTCATTTAATACATCTACCCTAGAAAAACACATCCAATTTAAACCATAATTCTCAGAAATCATCCACTCTAATACTTCATTTGTAATAGCTTTTGATTGAAAGAAAGTTTGATCTGAAAAGTATAAAAACTTATATCCATTCGCTTTTAATACTTTTAATTCAGAAATTATAGAAGCTGCTGTACGTGTTGCATAAGGTAAAGTAGACATAATACAAAACGTACAAGGATAAGGACATGCATAATTTGTTAATACAGTTGCTATTGGAAGCGCATTTGCAAAAGGCATTCTATAGTTGCCTTTAAAAAGAGATTGTTTAGGTATTGGCATGTCAGTAGGTTTAGAACGCTTACTGACTTTAGTGATACATGTTTCGTCTTGTCTATAAACAAGCCCTTCAATGTCTTCTTTACCCTCTATTAATTGCTTAAATCCATCTTTGAAAAAATTGGTTATAATAGCATCTAACCAATTATATTTTTTAAACCTCTCTTCATGTTTCTCTAATAATGCATCCCCTGAACATGCTATTGTAACATCTGGTTTTCTTTTTTTTAGAGCTTGATAAAAAGAAGAATCTTCTGGTAGAGAAACGGCACCAATTAAACCAATAATATAATCTGGATTAAACGTTTCTATTTTTTGAAGAGCAATTTTTTCTGATATTTTTTCGGCAATGCAATCAATCACAGAAATAGTATATTTGGGGGCATCAAAAAAAGCAGATTGCATTAATAAATCAACAGGCTGGGGTAAATAATATGCCTTTGAAACTTTAGAGCAATAATAATCTCTTATATAGATTTTTTTTCCAGGAGGATTTAAAAATAATATGCGCTTAGGTAAACTCATGTAATTAGCTCTTTATCTTTTTCTAGCTTAACGAAGTTAATTATTTTTGTTGCTATTTCATCTGTATTTCTAGCTTTAAAACAGGTTATATCGCCTTTGCAAATTTTTGCTACTTGAGATTTTGGATGTATAAAACAAGGTGCACAGTCTATATCGGCATTAAAATTCAACATTAGTTTGCTATCTTCATACCCTACTAAACGTGAAGATGTTGGGCCCCAAATGCCTACTGTTTTTACGTTAAAGAAATATGCTAAATGTAGAGGTCCTGAGTCATTAGTTATAAATAATTTTGCTCCTTGTAAAAGAGTTACAAATTCAGATAAATTATGTTGCCCCGCTATATTAAGTATTTGACTTGAAGGAATACCAAAATTGATTAAGTGCTCTTTAAAAGACTCTACATGATTATATTCAGATTTTATACCTGTTAAATAAAAGTGCCAATTATTACTTTTATCGTAAAGTGTTTTTAATAATGTTACATATTTTGATAATGTAAATTTGCGCTCTGGTAAATAGTCTCCTGAGTTGATATTTACAAATATCTTATTTGAAACGTTAGATGTGAATTCCTTTTCGATTGGCGAGATGTATGTTCTATTAAACATTTCTGCAATAGCATAAGTTGCAGGTTTATTTTTTAATGAGACAAAGAATTGCCCTCGTTTATTTTGATTCTTTGGTTTAAAATACAACGAATGACAAGGCTTTCTAAATCCAACCGTTAACCTAAATAAGCCAGAAATATTTGAAGCTCGTTCCATATCTAATATTGTAGTCTTTTTAAATTTCCATATTTGAAGGACTAATTTAGATAAACTACTTATTAAAACTAATGGATGTTTTGTTTTAACATAAATAGCATTTAAATCTAATAAATCAATTATCGATTTATTTTTGTGAAGTGTGACAAATGTGACTTGATGTTTTGAAATATTAATAACATTCATAACATGAACAATTCTTGTTATACTACCTAATCCAAAAAACTTTAAGACAACAAAATGTTGATTTTCATAAGCTGGTTTTTTTTTCCATTTTAAGACATTTGCGATCTTATAGAATGGCTTAAATAGTCCGTCGATAAAAATTAAAAACTGATGTCTCATTTAATAAAAGAGATTTTTAGCAGTCATGACTTTTAAACAGGGGTTTAATTTGGTTTTTAAAGTAAATGATGAATTTAATATTTCTCTTTTTAGCTTCATTAACTATTTATAGGTAGATTCAGATAGTTTTATTGCGTTATGTTTTTATAAAATGTCTATCAATGATATCACAAATAGTATGTTCAATGAATATATGGGTTTCCTGTATTCTTGAAGTGTGATTTGAACGGACAATAATATTTTTATTACAAATTTCATTCATAAGACCACCATTACTACCACTTAAGCCAACAACAAAACTATGTTTTTCTTTTGCAAATTTAATTGCATTTATAACATTTTTACTAGTACCACTCGTACTAATGCCTATTACTACATCTTTATCTGAAACAAAGGCTTTTAATTGACGAGAAAAAACTTCATCGTAAGAAAAGTCATTGCTAATTGAAGTAAGAGCAGATGTATCTGTGGTTAGTGCTATAGCAGGCAAAGCTTGTCTTTGTTTATTACTAAAATTACCTACTAATTCTGCGGCCATATGTTGAGCATCTGCAGCACTACCGCCATTTCCAAATATAATAATTTTCCCTCCCGTTTCTAAACGTTTAATACACTCGTCAGCAATAAAACTAATATCATCTTCATATGTATTAATAGTTTGTTCTATTACTTTTATATGTTCTTTTAAATCTTCAGATATCATTAGTTATCTTATTAATTATATCAGTTGTACTTTTGCCATCTAGAAAGTCTATTAGTTTAACAGTTTCAACAATATCACTACCTACGACTTCTTTATTTTTATAATCAGCACCTTTTACTAGAACATTTGGTTTAATGGTTTTGATTAATTCATAAGGCGTATTTTCATCAAATAATATAGTGTAATCAACTGACTTTAATGCGTTAAGTAGGTAGGCTCTATCAAATTGAGAGTTAATTGGGCGTTTATTGCCTTTGATTCTTTTAACAGAGCTGTCAGTATTAATTCCAACAATTAATATATCGCCAAATGCTTTGGCTTTTTCTAAATAGGTTATATGACCTAGATGTAGAATATCAAAACAACCATTAGTGAAAACTATTTTTTTGTTTTGTTGTTTGAGTTTGTTGATAATTATTCTGATTTCGTCTATTGTTTTTATGTTATGCTGTTCAGCATAAATTTCATCTAGTGTTGCGGTTGCTACTCCAATTTTACCGACAACAACACCAGCTGCCAGATTAGCAAATTTAATAGCATCATCAATGTTACTATTATTTGCTAACTTATATCCTATAGCTGCAATAACAGTATCACCTGCTCCTGTAACATCATACACTTCTTTTGCTTTAGTAGGGAATACTCTTAATTCATTGTCAAAAACAGCTATTCCATCTTGATTTAATGTAATAATAGAAACTTTTAATTTATAAATTGATTTGAGTTTACGAATACTATCCAATAAATGGTTGTTATCTATATCAAAACCTGTTGCAATACTTGCTTCTTTTTTATTTGGAGTTAATAAATAAGCTCCTGTATATTTTGAATAATCACTACCTTTAGGGTCGACGAGTACTTTGATATTTGCTTCCTTTGCTAAAGTTATAATTTTAGTAGTTAAATCATCAGTTAAAATACCTTTACCATAATCAGAAAGAATTAATATTCTATAATTTTTAATAATTTTTTTATAGATTTCAAAAACTTTGCCTTCACTATTTTTGGTAATATCTTTTGTTGTTTCTTTATCGTAACGAACAATTTGTTGATTAGAAGATAAAATTCTAGTTTTTGTAGTTATTGGTCTATCTTTTTCAATAACTA
>CAZECB010000017.1:0-14272 GCA_964510745.1 uncultured Flavobacteriaceae bacterium
CAAAATCTAACATGTCGATTTTTTCTAATTGCGTGGCAGCTCCAAATTCTGGAGTCATTACATATAATGATACATCACTATGTTCTATAATTTCTGTATCAGATTGACCTATTCCTGAGGTTTCTAAAATAATTAAATCATACTCCGCAGCTTTTAATACCTCAACAGCTTCATTTACATATTTTGATAATGCTAAATTAGATTGACGTGTTGCCAAACTACGCATATACACACGTGGTGAATTAATAGCATTCATACGAATACGATCTCCTAATAATGCGCCTCCTGTTTTTCGTTTTGAAGGATCTACAGATACAATACCAATTGTTTTTTCTGGAAAATCAATTAAAAAACGACGTACTAGTTCATCTACTAAAGACGATTTACCTGCCCCACCAGTTCCTGTAATTCCTAATACAGGAGTTGTAGAGGTTTTATTTTTAGTATGAATTGTCTCTAAAGTATCCTTTGCTATTTCAGGAAAATTCTCTGCTGAAGAAATCACACGAGCAATTGCTTTTGGATTTTTCTTGGCTAATATTTTAGTTTCTCCATTAAGAGCATCACCAATAGCATAATCTGATTGTTGCACCAAATCATTAATCATGCCTTGCAATCCTAACTCACGACCATCATCTGGTGAATAAATACGGGTAATACCATAATCCATTAATTCCTTTATTTCTTCAGGAAGAATAACACCGCCGCCGCCGCCAAAGATTTTAATATGTTCAGCACCTTTCTCCTTCAATAAATCATACATGTATTTAAAATACTCATTATGTCCACCTTGGTAAGACGTCATTGCTATAGCATTTGCATCTTCTTGAATGGCTGTATTCACGACTTCTTCTACACTTCTATCATGTCCTAAATGAATAACTTCTACTCCTGTAGATTGAATAATACGTCTCATGATATTAATTGCAGCATCATGTCCATCAAAAAGAGAAGCTGCTGTTACTATTCTAACTTTATATTTTGGTTTATAAGGTGTAGCTTGTATCATTTGTAATTTATAGTCTTATTTAAGCTCGCAATTTACGGATTTTATAAATTTTGCATTGATTTATTTATAATTGTTTAACAAATGTCTTCATTTCATTTTACTGAAAATACTTATTTAGTCTAATTGTTAAAAAATAATTAATAACTTATATTTTTTTAAAAAAATAAGTAGCGTTAAATGTCAGTCGTTTTTAATCGAAGATAAGTGCGTTTTATCGAATATGTTAATTTTTTCACAATAAAAAATGAAAAAGTATCAGGTAAGGTATTAATTTGACGTCTAATTTTAATTCAAGAACCATATCATTATGAAAAAATTATTTTTAAGCTTATTCTTTGTTGGTGGAATAGGTTTCGTACAAGCACAAGGATTACCGACTAACCCAGAACCAGGAAAATGCTATGTAAAATGTATCACTAAAGACGTATTTGAAGATGCTGAAGAACGAATTCAAGTACAACCTGAATATAACAAGTTAGAAGCTATACCTGCAACTTATAAAACTGTTGAAGAAACAGTTTTAATAAAAGAAGCTACTAAAAGATTAGTTTATGTTCCTGCAACTTATGAAACCGTTGAAGTATCTTATATAAAAAAAGAAGCAGGATCAAGATTAAGAGTAATTCCTGCTAGTTTTGGTAATAGTTCTCAAACTGTCCAAATACAACCAACTACATCTGGTTGGGAATATAAAGTATTAGAAGATTGTCCTTCAGTAAATAAAGATGATTGTGTTGCTGCTTGTTTTGTTGAGTATCCGTCTCAATCTAGAAATGTAAACATTACTACATTAGCATCTAACGCTAGTACGACTTCAGAACCTATAGCTGAACAAGCAACAACCTATACAAAAAGAGTCATTAAGACTCCTGCTAGGATGGAAGAAGTTGTAATCCCTGCTGAATACGCTACTATTAAACGTCAAGTAATTGATACTCCTGCTTCTTCAAGAAGTGTAACTGTACCAGCAGAATATACAACAGTAACTAAAACTGTGCTTAAGAAAAAAGGAGGCATTACAACTTGGGAAGAAGTAGAATGTGAGTTATTAGAACCAACTGCTATTCCTATTTTTTATGAAACTGCAAGTGCTCGTTTAACACCTGAATCTAAACGTGTTATTGATGATAGATTATTACCTATATTAAATGACAAACCAGTAAACATTGAAATTTTATCTCACACAGATTCAAGAGGAAATGATGATTACAATCAATCTTTATCTCAACAACGTGCAAATTCTGTAGTGAACTATTTAGTATCTAAAGGAATTTCTAGAAGTCGTTTATCTGCTAAAGGATATGGAGAAACTCGATTAACAAATCGTTGTGCTAATGGTGTAGACTGCTCTCAATCGCAACATGCTAAAAACAGACGTACTGAATTTAGAGTGATCAACAATTAATCAGGACCCTATTAAAGATTAGTTAATAGCAGAAAAAGACTCCTTTTAAGGAGTCTTTTTTATTATATTATATATTGGATATTCTGCGATTTTTTTATCGATTATAATCCCAAAATTTTCTGCCAAATCACTTTTCATTAACTCAAAAAATTTATAATGAATTTGCCAATCGTGTTTTTCATTATCATAATTTCCTTTTGAAACTATTGGTTTTTTTAAAATTGAAGCTAATTTATATTTTACATTTTCAAAACTCACATTATCTGCTTGTATTTGTGAATCATCTACTAAATACTTATCGCCATTGAAACCCCAATTAATTTGTTGCTTATCCCAAAAATTAGCGTTTTCTAAACTCAATACTAAAATTTCTCCTTCAGTTTTTAATATTTCATATTCTATATTAAAAAACGCATTAATTTCTTCAATGATATTTTTTTCAGAAGGAGTATCTCTCTTAAAATAAGCGTGATAACTTTTATTAAAATTATCATCTACTTCTATTTGTTCTCTCGATACTTTTAAAGCATAAGCTAATATGTCTTGTAATGTTCCTTTAATCTCCAAGTAAGACGGTGTATAATTAATCTCTGCTGCTTCTCGATACTCATACGCAATTTCAACAAATTCTGTATTTAACTTAGGTATGTATACAGGTTCAACTGGTTCAAAATGAGTATTAATTTTTTGAATATTAAATAGTTTATCTAAAGGCACTTTCTTTCTATTTCTATTTAAAAAACGTTTTAAATGAGATATTTTAAAATCAGCAGGGTGACCCTCCCAAAGTTCATTTCCTTTTGCATTAAATAAAATTCCTCTGGGTAAGCTTCTAATTTTATATTTATCAAAAGTTTCACCTTCATAATCAATTGCTATGGCTAAATCTGTAATATGTTTTCTTAAAAATCTTTTTACAGTTTCCGGGTTTTCTTCTGTTAAAGAAATGACATAAAAATTATCTGGATATTGTTCTTGAAGTTTCGTTAAATATTTGGAAACATGAATACATGGCGCGCACCAAGTAGCCCAAAAATCAACAAAATACAAACTATTTTCTGAAGGCTCAGCTATTTTAGAAGGTTGTACTAATTCTGAAATATTAATCTGCCCGTAAAATACAGTAGTAAATAAAAAACAAGATAGGCTTAGGAAGGTTTTAATAAATTTCATTTATAGATTTTATTCAGTTTTAATATAACAAATATCGTGTTTATATAACACTTTTTAATTAAATATATTTTATTCAATACTATACAACCAAAAACCTTGCCTGAATTTATAAAATCAAATTTTAAGAATAATAAAAGCTATCTTTGTAAAAATACTAAACCACAATATTATGTTACGAAAGTTAATCCTACTTATTCTTTTTATAAATTTAACTGCATGTGCAGAATTACAGCAAATTGCAAATCAGATTCCTCAAAATGGACCGCTCAGCAATGTTGATATTGGTATTGGTTTGAGACAAGCTTTAGATCAAGGTATTGATAAACAAGTAAGTAAATTAACTTTAAAAGATGGGTTCTTTAAAAATGAATTAGTTAAAATTTTATTACCCCAAGAACTACAAAAAGTAGATAATGCACTTCGTAAAATAGGGTTAAGTAATATTGCTGACGAAGGTTTAAAAGTACTTAATAGAGCTGCTGAAGATGCTGTTAGTGAAGCAACACCCATATTTGTAAATGCTGTTAAGCAAATTACTTTTGCTGATGCAAAGAATATATTATTAGGTGACACTAATGCTGCGACACAATATTTAACAAGTAAAACACAAACAGCATTATATTCTAAATTTCAACCTGTTATTAAAAATTCTTTCTCTAAAGTGGGTGCAGATGAAATCTGGAAAAATTTAATTACGAAATATAATGCCATACCATTAACAAAAAATGTAAATCCAGATTTAACCAACTATGTTACTAATGAAGCTTTAAAAGGTGTTTATACTATGATTGCTGTTGAAGAAAATGAAATTAGAACAAAATTATCTTCAAGAGGCACAGACTTATTAAAACGTGTTTTTGCTTTACAAGACAGTAAGTAGTAAACATAAAATCATATTAACATTAACACAACATTAAAGTTAAAGTAAAGAATTATAACACATTTACATGTTACTAACTTGAAGTCATAAAGTAAATTTCTTCAATTTTGAGTTAGTAAAAGTTAGTTTAATCTTAAACTGGTTTTCTTTGTAAAAAACACACAAAACAACTGCTTTCCAGTAAGTAAAACTTACATAAAGAGACTTCATAGTAGTAACCAATATTTTATATTATGATTACAGCAACTTTAAATCAAAAATTCTAAAACAAAATTATAAATATTTAATTGAAGAAGCATATAATTACAGTGAGTTAGGTTCTTCTTTAAGTAATATTTCAGAATATAAAGCTTTTCAAATTCTTGATTAATTAAAGTAATTGAAGTCTTTAAACTAAAGTTAATCTTAATTTCTTAAAGTAATCAAAGGCATTTATAAGTCTAGATCCATACCAAGAGAAATACTCCCCATCTACTAAAATCACTTTTGAATTACTGTACAGTAATTCAATTTCTTCTTTATGTTTTTCCTTAAATGGAAAAGGTTCACTAGATAAAAATATCGCATCTGGTTTTATTTCAGAAGCCATTAATTTTATGTCAATTTCTGGATAACGCTGAAAATTATTATATACATTTTCAAATTTATTCAATTCTAATAAATGATGAATAAATGTGTTTTGAGCAGCGACCATCCACGGTTTTTTCCAAATAAAATAAGCAATTCTTAATTGAGGTTTATCAATTATAAATTCTTGAAATTCTTTCAAATTAAATTTAATCTCATCAATAATTTTTGAAGCGTTTCTTTGACAATTAAATATATTACCATAAGCCCTTATCAAATCAAAACTATCATCTAATGTAAAAATATCACTCATATGTACAGGAGCAATTTGTTCCATTTGATTAAGAATCTCTAATGAATTTTCTTCTTTATTACATAAAATAATGTCTGGATTTAAAGATGCAATAACATCAATATTTACTTGTTTTGTACCTCCTACTATTGTTTTTGATTTTCTTAAATGACTTGGGTGTACACAAAATTTAGTGGTACCAACGATAGTGTTTTCTAGGCCTAAATCTACCAAAAGTTCAGTTTGACTTGGCACAAGAGATACAATTCGTTTTGGAGTTTTTTTTAAGTAAAGCTCACGTTGAAGTTGGTCCTTGATTATCATTCCAAAGAAAAATTTAATTTCCAATTTGATAATCTATTATTTATAAGATTATCTCGTTATGTTATTTTTATAATTATTGAAGTTATAATGAATAATGACTCAATTCAATTACCATTTGTTCTTGTAATTCTTTTGCTTTTTTTGCTGAAGCCTGAGCAAAATCTTTTCCATTTGAGGCATAAATAATTCCTCTGGAGGAGTTTATTAATAACCCAACTGAATCATTCATTCCATATTTACATACTTCTTGTAAATTACCTCCTTGTGCACCAACACCAGGTACTAATAAAAAACTATTTGGTATAATTTTACGAATATTTACTAAGTACTCTGCTTTGGTTGCTCCTACAACATACATTAGGTTTTGATAATTTTTCCAAGTTTTTGATGTTTCTAAAACATGCTTATAAACTTGCTTATCATCAATCATTTTTGTTTGAAAATCAAAAGCACCTTGATTAGATGTTAGTGCTAATAAAATAGTATGTTTATCTTTAAATGCTAAAAACGGCTCTACAGAATCTTTACCCATATATGGTGCTACCGTTACACTATCAAATCCTAAATCTTCTAAAAATGCTTTTGCGTACATGGTGCTGGTATTACCAATATCACCTCGTTTAGCATCTGCTATCGTATAAATCTCTGGGTATTCTGAATTTAGGTAATTAATTGTTTTTTCTAATGCTTTCCAACCCTTTAACCCGTAAGCTTCATAAAATGCTGTATTTGGCTTATAAGCTACACATAATTGATGTGTTGCATCTATAATTGCTTTATTAAATGCAAATATTGGATCTTCTTCTTTTAAAAGATGAAGGGGGATTTTATTTAAATCAACATCTAATCCTATACAGAGAAAAGATTGTTTTTTTTGGATTTGTTTTATAAGTTGATTTGTAGTCATTATATCACATCATCATTAGCCTTTAACATCTCTGTATTTTCAGCTAACATTAATTCATCTATAATTTTTTGAATATCTCCGTTAATAATATTAGATAAATCATAGAGTGTCAATCCTATTCTGTGATCTGTTACACGTCCTTGCGGATAATTATAAGTTCTAATTTTTGCACTTCTATCTCCTGAAGATACCATACTCTTACGCTTTTCAGAATCTGCAGCTTGCTTTTTAGCTAGCTCCATTTCATATAAACGAGAACGCAACACTTTTAATGCTTTTTCAAGGTTTTTATGTGATGATTTCTGATCTTGACAACTTACAATCATTCCCGTAGGCTCGTGATGCAGTTTTATTGCTGAATAAGTAGTATTTACAGATTGCCCTCCAGGCCCTGTAGATGTAGTACGCTCGATACGCACTTCTGTCATGTCTAATTCCACATCAAACTCTTCAGCTTCTGGCAACACCATAACCGTTGCAGCACTAGTATGTACACGACCTTGCGTTTCAGTTTGAGGAACACGTTGTACACGATGTACGCCTGCTTCAAACTTCATAGTGCCATACACATCTTCACCAGATACTTCAAAAATAACTTCTTTAAAACCTCCAGAAGTACCATCATTCATACTTACTATATCAACACGCCAGCCTTTATCACTACAATATTTTGAGTACATTCTATACAAATCACCTGCAAAAATACTAGCCTCATCTCCTCCCGTTCCTGCACGTACTTCAACGACAACATTTTTAGCATCATCAGGATCTTTAGGAATTAATAAAAATTTAATTTCATCTTCTAAAGGCGGTAATTGCTCTTTAGCTTCTTCTAGTTCCATTTTAGCCATTTCTACCATTTCTGGATCAGAACCATCAGCTATAATTTCTTCAGCTTCAGTAATATTATCTGTAAGACGTTTATAGGTATCTCCTTTATCTACAATTTTCTTTAGATCCTTGTATTCTTTATTAAGTTGCACATAACGTTTTTGGTCCATGATAATATCAGGTTGGATAATTAAATCACTAACCTCATCAAAACGTTGCTTTACTATTTGTATCTTTTCTAACATCTGCGGTCTTAAAATTGTCATACAAAAGTACGATAATTTATGAATTTTAAGCATCACCAATCCACACTCAATTTTATTCTAAAAAATATTTTTATTTATCTACCGTTATTGATATAAATAAAACTATTATCAAGTTTAAACTTGAAAAAACTATAATTCTGAGATCAACTAAAATAGATTTAGTTTCTATAGAATTAATGTAACAACTTATTCTAAATTATAGTATTTGGAATATAGTTTTACTAAACATGAGGCAACTATTAGCTATTTTAACTTTTTACAAACCATTTGTATTTTGGTCTCTAGCCATTAATACTGCTATGGCTATGGTAAATCCTCTTATATTTCCTACAGTTATTACAAAACTATTTTTAATTATATTCATCTGGTATTTACACAAAGAAACCAATGCAAAGAGAAAGCTTATATTTTACAAAAACTTAGGAATTTCTAATTTTAAACTCTTTTCTATTATGTATTTCATCGATATTTTGATAACTATTACCTTTATTTTAATTTTTAAAGAATATATTTATATCGAAGAATCTACAAAATGGTACTAGAAATAGACAATGTTGAACTTAATTTTTCTAATAAATGTATTTTAAATGGTATCTATTTAAAAGCTGAAACTGGAAAGGTCACAGGAATTTTAGGACATAATGGCTGTGGCAAAAGTAGTTTATTGCAAATTATTTTTGGGAGTTTAAAATCGAAGTATAAGTTAATTCGCATTGATAAAACACCCGTTTTAAAACCATTATATCAAACACAACTTATTAAATATTTATCACAATATAATGCCATACCTAAACAACTAAAACTGTCTACTGTTTTTAAACTCTATCATGTAGATTGGAATCATTTTGAAGATGAATTTAGAGTTTTTTCAAAATATAAAAAGCAAAAATTCAAAATACTTTCTGGAGGTGAAAAACGTTTCATAGAAATTTATCTCACACTTAAAAGTCCTAGTAAAATAGTATTATTAGATGAGCCTTTTTCACATTTAGCACCTTTATATATTGAAGCTATATATACTTTAATACATCAGGAAAAAGAACACAAAACAATCATTATTACAGATCATATGTATCGTCATATTATAGATATATCTGATACTATTTATTTGATAAAGAATGGTGCTACTAAATTAATTAATGACCTAACTGAACTTGAAGATTACAAGTATTTAAGTTCAGGAAGTTTAGCTTAGTCTTTACGACTATTTAATTTATGAGTTCAGAATCTAAAATAGGGTTTGGTGGTGGTTGCCATTGGTGTACTGAAGCCGTTTTTCAATCATTAATTGGTGTTAATAGAGTTGAACAAGGTTGGATTGCTTCTATAGATGATACTCATACATTTTCTGAAGCTGTTATTGTAAATTTCAACTCTGAAATTATTACTCTTGACACACTTATTGAAATTCATTTACATACGCATAAATCAACATCAAACCATTCTATGCGTAATAAATATCGTTCTGCGATTTATTATTTTGAAATGGTTCAGGAAATTATTTGTAAAACAAGTATTTCTAAACTTCAATCTGATTTAGATAACTCAATAATTACACAAGTGCTTCCGTATAAAGATTTTAAAGTTTCTCGAGAAGCCATTACAAATTATTATTACAACAATCCTCAAAAACCATTTTGCAAGCAGTTTATTAATCCAAAATTAAAATTGATCCTTAATAAATTTTCTAAATATGCTGTAAAAGAAAAGCTTCAGTTTTTAATTAACGACTAGTCTTTTTTTATTGTATTTTGCATTATAAATTTTAATGATGCAGCGTTCCATATTAAAAAAAGTAGGCCTTATTTTAGGGCCTTTGCTATTCACTATTACTTTATTATATATTCACCCTGAAGGGCTTTCTACAAAAGCAAATGCCGTTTTGGCAACAACGCTTTGGGTGGCTGTTTGGTGGATTTTAGAAGTTGTTCCTATTGCGGTAACAGCTATGCTTCCCATTATTTTATTTCCGATTACAAGTGCTATGACGCTTTCTGAAACGACAGCTTCATTTGGGCATAAATATGTGTTTCTTTATATAGGCGGTTTTATTTTAGCTATAGCAATTGAAAAATGGAACTTACATAAACGTATTGCTTTAAATGTGATTTATATTATAGGAACTAGTGTTGATAGAATTATTCTTGGATTTATGATTGCTACAGCATTTTTATCAATGTGGATTTCTAATACTGCTACTTCTGTTATGATGTTGCCTATTGGCATGGCTATTATCTCTCAGTTAAAAGACAGTCCGGATACCATTGAAAATGAAAATAAACTATTTAGTAAGGCATTAATGTTAGCTATAGCTTACAGTGCTTCTATAGGAGGAATTGCTACTTTAATTGGTACACCTCCAAATCTTATTTTAGCTGGAATTCTAAAAGAACTTTATGATATTGAGCTTACGTTTTCAAAGTGGATTATATTTGGTTTACCAATTTCAATATTACTTTTATTCATCTGTTGGAATTATTTAACTAAAGTGGCTTTTACATTTAAACAAAAAGAATTTCCTGGTGGAAAAGCAGAAATAAAACATCAAATTCAAAAACTAGGACACATAAGTTATGAGGAAAAAATAGTGCTCATTGTTTTTATTATTACAGCATTTTTATGGATCACACGTTCTTTTCTATTAAAACCACTTATTCCTGCTATAGATGATACTATTATTGCCTTAATTAGCGCTATTGCTTTATTTTTATTGCCTACAAAATCTAAAAAAGAACCTCGTATTATTAATTGGGAATCTGCTGTAAAACTACCTTGGGGAATTCTTTTATTATTTGGCGGTGGATTAGCTTTAGCTGAAGGGTTTAAATCTAGCGGATTAGCATTATGGATTGGTTCGCAGTTATCATTAATTGATACATTACCACTATTTGTTTTATTATTAATTTTAATCGCTTCTGTTAATTTTTTAACTGAAGTAACTTCCAATTTAGCTACAACAGCCATGTTATTACCAGTGATTGCGCCTATAGCTATTGTACTGGATGTACATCCTTATACCTTAATGATTGGAATTACTATTGCAGCGTCTTGCGCATTTATGTTACCAGTAGCAACACCACCTAATGCAGTGGTATTTGGATCTGGGTATTTGAAAATACCTGATATGATTAAAACAGGAATTTGGATGAATGTGATATCAATTTTGATACTTACCTTAACAGCCTATTTCTTATTACCACTACTTTGGGATTTTGATATAAACGTTTTCCCTGAAGTGTTTAAAGGAAAGTAGGAAAAAAAATCAGTTTAAAAGATTATTTCTCTCTGCTTGTAATGACGGTAGTACTAAACTTAATAATTAATTATTTGTATTAAGTATGAGGTTTTTGAAAATGTCAGGTTGAGTGCAATCAAAATCTTTTCAAATGAAATTAGTCATATTTAACTAAAAGGTCACTTTGTCGTTGCATTTCTCGTAATGACAAAAAGGTTAGGTTTAATATTCAAAAACACCGAACTCACTAGAAATAGTAAGTCTTTTTGAATCACTAACTTCAACACGACCTACAATTTGAGCTTCAACATTAAAAGATTCTGAGATTCTAATAATATCATTTGCTATTTCTGGTGACACATATAACTCCATACGGTGTCCACAATTAAATACTTGATACATCTCTTTCCAATCTGTTTTTGATTGCTCTTGTATTAATTTGAATAAAGGCGGTATTGCAAACATATTATCTTTTACAATATGAAGGCTTTCTACAAAGTGAAGAATCTTTGTTTGTGCCCCGCCGCTACAATGAATCATACCATGTACAGAATCACTTTTATATTTTGCGAGAATTGCTTTTATAATTGGTGCATAAGTACGTGTTGGAGATAGTACTAATTGCCCAGCATCGATTGGAGAATTCGCAACAGCATCAGTTAGTTTTGTACTTCCTGAATATATTAAGTCTTCAGGAACAGCAGCATCAAAACTCTCTGGATATTTAGCAGCTAAATACTTATGAAACACATCATGTCTTGCAGATGTTAATCCATTACTCCCCATACCACCATTGTATGATTTCTCATAAGTAGCTTGACCAAACGATGATAACCCCACAATAACATCTCCAGCTTGAATATTGGCATTATCTATAACATCTGTACGTTTCATACGGGCTGTTACTGTAGAGTCTACAATAATAGTTCGTACCAAATCACCTACATCTGCAGTTTCACCTCCTGTAGAATGAATAGTCACTCCAAAACTTTTAAGCTCCTCAATAAGCTCTTCTGTACCGTTTATAATTGCAGAAAGGACTTCGCCTGTGATTAGATTTTTATTCCTTCCTATGGTAGACGATAACATAATGTTATCTGTAGCACCCACACATAACAAATCATCAATATTCATAATTAATGCATCTTGAGCAATACCTTTCCAAACAGATACATCTCCTGTTTCTTTCCAATACATATAAGCCAAAGCGCTTTTAGTGCCTGCTCCATCTGCATGCATAATAAGACAGTGGTCAGAACTCTGAGTCAAATAATCAGGCACTATTTTACAAAACGCTTTAGGAAATAATCCTTTATCAATATTTTTAATAGCATTATGCACATCTTCTTTAGATGCTGACACACCTCTTTGGGCATAACGTTTACTAATTTCTTGACTCATGAAATCTATTTTAAATAATAGTACAAAAGTAATTTAATAAATACTTATTTCTAAATTGAAGCATATAAAAAAAGCATTCAATTATAATGAATGCTTTTTTATTATTTTAAAAGGTGTTTTTTTATTCAAAATCTGGCATTTCTGCGTTTCCAATAACAACATCTCTACCTCCAGCATTAGTATTGGAAGGATTAGTATCAATAATTAAAATATCTCTTTGAGATAGTCCATCATTAGATGTATTTGTTAAAATAACCTCTGCCTCATTAGGTGTAAAACGACAATCCAAGTCATTTGTTCCGTCTTCTTTTTGATCTGATATATCTAACGATACTCCAGTAGTAACTTCATAAATAAATATTCTTGAATCTAATTGTCTAAAATCTGTACTTTCAAAACCAGAAACATCATACCAATACAATATGCTTTGATTGTCAACAGAAATATCTAAACCTCCAGCAGCTCCTGGAACATTACTCAAAACATCATCAATAATTGACCCCATATCATCAATTGAGAAAATTGATATATTATAGCCTTCTGCATTATTTGTTTTTAATACAATTCTACTTTCATCTGCACTTATTGTTACTTCTGAAATAAAACTACCATCTGTGGTTTGATATATTTGCTGCAACCCACTACCGTTAGCATTAATACTAAACAATCTATCAAAATTTGGATATAATAATCGTGAACCATCTGCAGTCCAAGTGAAATCTATCTGTTCTAAATTAAATCCATTAACCTGAACTGATGATGTTATTTGTTCAATATTTTGACCATCAGGCTCCATAGTAAAAATATGTGTTTGGCCTCCATTATTTGATAAAAATGCAATACGGTTAGCTATTAAATTTCTTCTAGGCCTAAAACTATTATTTGACTCACTGGTAAGTTGTATTTCATTACCATCTCCGTCAGAAGAAAAAATAACATTATTACCATTTATATTTCTAACAAAAATAAGTCTGTTATTAGGTGTTGACTCTGTAGTAAATGTTCCTATTTCACTCAGAACAGGTGTATCTATAATACTATCTGTTACACTTACTTGCCAAAAATATCTAACATCAAATCTAAGATTAGGAACTTGTAATATAGTATCTGTTAATTCTGTAAACCTTAATAATTCTTCATCTAAATCATTTCTAATTTCTACTGAATATGTAATTTCATCTTCATCAGGATCACTAGACGTCCACATCAATTCTACATCTAATGGTATATTAACTGCTTCATCCAGAGGATTAATTAAGGTTGGAATTAAAGGTGAACGATTGTCAGAATTGTCATCTCTTAAATCTATTATTACATTTATAGTAGCTCCTCCTGATACATTAGCAGCTTCAAAACCTGTTAAAAACCCTTCTAGTTCTGCTTGTACTGAGTATTGATCTACAGGGATATCTTCTAGAACAAATTCTCCATTTTCATCAGTAAATATTGTACTTGTACTAGGGTTAGTTGATATCCTTACGTTTTGGATAGGTTCATTAGTGCCATCAGTTACTATAATTCCTGTTATAGTACCTGTATCAGCAATCACCACAGGGTCTTCACTACAATTTATAAGAACTATACTTATTGCAGCTAAGACTATATATTTTAAATATTTATACATAGCTTAATTATCTTTTTTTTCGTTTTCTTTTTTCTCTTTTTCAATATCGTCTGTTTCAGATTCAGCTAGATTGGATTTTAAGATTTTTCTTTTATCTTTTGTATTCTTTATATTTTCATCCCTAATCAGTTTACGCTGTCTACGCTCTTTTTTAACTCTTAAACTTTCTGTACGTCGTGTAGATTTTGGTGGATTTAAATACAAATTTAACCCTAATCCAAATCTATAAAAATAATCATCTCGGTCTCCTGCTGCTATATTATCTAATTCATCACTAAATACAATATTTTGTTCTGCAAAAATATTAATACCAATATGTTTAGTTACTAAATATTCTAATCCTATTCCATACTGTACT
>CAZECB010000018.1:0-3306 GCA_964510745.1 uncultured Flavobacteriaceae bacterium
TAACTTTCAATACTTTTAGGAATGTCATGATGAATTACAAAACGCACATCTGGTTTATCAATCCCCATACCAAATGCAATAGTTGCCACTACTACATCAGTATCTTCCATCAAAAACATATCTTGGTGTCTGGCACGTGTTTTAGCATCTAGTCCTGCATGATAAGGCACTGCTTTTAGCCCATTTACTTGTAATACTTGTGCTAATTCTTCAACACGTTTTCTACTTAAACAATATACAATACCAGATTTTCCTTCATTTTGTTTAATAAAACGAATAATGTCTGCGTCTACATTTTTTGTTTTTGGGCGTATTTCATAAAACAAATTAGGGCGATTAAAAGAAGCTTTAAATGTTGTAGCATCAGAAATTGCTAAATTTTTCAAAATATCTTCTTGAACCTTAGGAGTTGCAGTTGCTGTTAAACCTACAATAGGAATATTATCTCCTATTCGTTTTATAATATGTCTTAAGTTTCTGTATTCAGGTCTAAAATCATGCCCCCATTCACTAATACAATGTGCTTCATCTATGGCAAGAAAAGATATTTTTTCTCCTCTTAAAAATTCAACATTTTCATCTTTTGTAAGTGATTCTGGTGCTACATAAAGTAATTTTGTAATACCACTAGAGATATCAGATTTTACTTTTTTAATCTCTGTTTTATTTAAGGATGAGTTTAAAACATGTGCAATACCTTCTTCATTAGAAATTCCTCTAATAGCATCTACCTGATTTTTCATTAATGCAATTAAAGGTGAAACAACGATTGCAGTACCCTCTTTCATTAATGCTGGTAATTGGTAACACAATGATTTTCCACCTCCAGTTGGCATAATAACAAATGTGTTTTTGCCTGCCACTACACTTTCAATAACTTGTTCTTGTAATCCCTTAAAATTACTAAAGCCAAAATATTTTTTTAGTGCCTGTTGTAATTTATTTTTTTCCATACTCATCAATTCCCTCAATTAGTACATTATATTTTTATTAGTTCTAACAATTAGAAAAAAATATTATCTAAATTCTAATACATTTAGAAAGCTCTCCTAATTTTTTTTCGTTTTTTTGTATTAATTTAATAACATTAGCGCAATCTGTCTGAGAGACCTATAAATATACTAATTTCTTTAAAACTGTCAACCTAAAATAATTTTAATTTTGAGCACAAAAAATTCTATTTTAAATATAGCTAAAGAGACCATAGATATGGAAAGCCATGCTATTTCAAATCTCTCTCAACTCTTAGACGATAATTTTTCTGAAGCTATACAAGTGATTTTAAATTCTAAAGGTCGGCTTATTATAACAGGAATTGGAAAAAGTGCTATTATTGCTAATAAAATAGTAGCCACATTAAATTCTACAGGGACACCTTCTGTTTTTATGCATGCTGCAGATGCTATTCATGGTGATCTTGGTTTAGTATTAAAAGATGATGTCGTTATTTGTATTTCTAAAAGTGGAAATACTCCAGAAATAAAAGTATTAGTTCCTCTCCTTAAAAATGGCCCTAATATAATGATTGCAATTACAGGGAATAAAGACTCTTTTTTAGGGCAAAATGCAGATTACGTATTAAATACTTATGTTGAAAAAGAAGCCTGCCCTAATAATTTAGCGCCAACAACTAGCACAACTGCACAATTAGTAATGGGAGATGCTATTGCTGTTTGCTTATTAAAATTAAGAGGATTTTCCAGTAAGGATTTTGCTAAATACCATCCTGGAGGAGCTTTAGGCAAAAAATTATATTTACGAGTTAATGATTTATCTTCTGTTAATCAAAAACCAGCTGTTAGCCCAGATACACCTATAAAAGATGTGATTATAGAAATTTCTAATAAAATGTTAGGAGTCACAGCTGTTATTGAAAATAATAGTATTATTGGTATTATTACTGATGGTGATTTAAGGCGTATGTTAAGTAATACAGAGGACTTTATAAACTTAACCGCTAAAGATATTATGAGCACTAATCCAAAACGAATCATTAATAATGCCATGGCAGTTGATGCTATGGAACTTATGGAAACTAATGGCATTTCTCAATTATTGGTTGAAAACAAAGCTGGCAATTACGAAGGGGTAGTTCACTTACATGACCTGATAAAAGAAGGCATTATATAATGACTAAAAAAAAGAACATTAATGAGATGTCTTTTTTAGATCATCTTGAAGATTTAAGGTGGCATTTGATTAGAATTACACTTGCTGTAGTTGCCTGTGGTAGTATTGCATTTATTTTTAGTAAGCGCATCTTTGATCATATCATTTTTGCGCATATAAATATGAGTTTTCCAACTTATACTTATTTGTGTAAATCGGCAAATTTTATTGGTGTAGAAACTACATTTTGTGGAGACAAACTACCTATGATACTTCAAAATAGAACAATAGGTGGGCAATTCTCTGCAGATATTTGGATGTCTATAACTGCTGGGTTTATAATTGCTTTTCCCTACATTATTTATCAATTATGGAAATTTATTAGTCCTGGTTTACTCGAGAATGAGCGTAAGCATTCAAGAGGATTTATTATTATTTGTTCTTTTTTATTTTTTATAGGCGTATTTTTTGGTTATTATGTTATTACGCCTTTATCTCTAAACTTTTTAGTTAATTATAACATATCTGATAGTGTTAGTAACGAGATTGACATTAGCTCTTTTATACGAACTGTAAGATCTTCAACATTAGCATCAGGAATTATTTTTGAGCTACCTATTGTTATTTATTTCTTAACTCGTGTAGGGTTAGTTACTCCAAAATTCTTGAAAAAATACAGAAAATATGCTCTTGTTATTGTATTAATTTTATCAGCAATTATTACTCCGCCAGATTTAGGTAGCCAGATTATTGTTGCTATTCCTATTTTAATATTATATCAAGTGAGTATTTATATTTCTAAAATAGTGATCAAAAATCAAACTAAAAAAACTGTATAATTATGTCAAATATTATCAATGAGTTTAATGACTATCGCCAAAAAATGAATGACAAAATTCTAGGCGATAATAATAAAATTATTAAACGTATTTTTAATCTAGATACCAATGCATATCAAGCTGGTGCTTTGGATGTAAAAACTAAGGAATTATTAGGTTTAGTAGCCTCTACAGTTTTAAGATGTGACGATTGTATCCGTTATCATTTAGAAACTTGTTTTAAAGAAGGAATTTCTAAAGAAGAAGTTGTAGAATCCTTAAGTATTGCAACCTTAGTTGGAGGAACAATTGTTATTCCGCATTTACGTCGTGCTTATGAATTCTGGGACGCTTTAGAAGAAAGGCAAGGTTAATTAAT
>CAZECB010000018.1:3316-7145 GCA_964510745.1 uncultured Flavobacteriaceae bacterium
GAAACGTTATGAATATGATTTTACTAATTTTAACGTTGATTTAATAGTCTATGATTTTAAGAGCTGATAATTTAATGAAGTCCTATAATGGACGAAAAGTTGTAAAAGGAATTTCTGTTGAAGTAAATCAAGGAGAAATTGTAGGTCTTCTAGGTCCAAATGGTGCTGGAAAAACCACTTCATTTTATATGATTGTTGGGTTAATAAAGCCTAATGGTGGTACTATACATTTAGATACTACTGAAATTACAAAATATCCAATGTATAAACGTGCTCAAAACGGTATTGGATATCTAGCTCAAGAAGCATCTGTATTTAGGAAGTTAAGTATTGAAGATAATATTTTAAGTGTGTTGCAAATGACAAAGTTGTCAAAAAAAGAACAGTACAATAAAATGGAATCTTTAATTGATGAATTCAGTTTAGGGCATATCAGAAAAAGCAGAGGTGATTTATTATCTGGTGGAGAACGTCGTCGTACAGAAATTGCACGCGCTTTAGCTACCAATCCAAGTTTTATTTTATTAGATGAGCCTTTTGCTGGTGTAGATCCTGTTGCCGTAGAAGATATACAACGTATCATAGCACAGTTAACTAAAAAAAATATTGGAATTTTAATTACTGATCATAACGTACAAGAAACACTTGCTATTACAGACAGAACCTATTTAATGTTTGAAGGAAGTATTTTAAAAGCTGGAAAACCTGAAGAGCTTGCCGCTGATGAAATGGTACGTAAAGTATATTTAGGTCAAAATTTTGAACTTCGTAAAAAGAAGTTAGAGTTTTAAACGTTATTCTTTCACTTTACTCATATTTTCTTTTAGTAACTTTTTCTGATATTTACCTTGTACAACATCAACAATAATTAAAACAGCTAACACAAAATAAAATGTTGTTTTACTCATTGGTACAATTTCATTTCCAAAAAGTTTTAAATGCGCTAAATGACCACCTTCAGTTACTAACATAATACCTACAATAAAAAGAATAAATAGCCCAAGTACCTCATACATTCTGTTTTTTGCTAAGAAAACAGAAATCTTATCTGCCAATATAAGCATCAACAACCCACTAATTACAATAGCAATTGCCATAACTATAAATGCAGTTGTAGGGTTTTCAATTTCATTTGTTAATCCAATTGCAGCTAAAATTGAATCAAAAGAAAACACTAAATTCATTAATACAATACTAGCAATAACTGCGTTAGAAGATTTAGTTCTTTTTGATGCACCGCCTTCTATATCAGCATGTAAATCTTGAGTAGAAATCATATGCCATATTTCTTTAATAGCTGTGTATATAATAAATCCACCACCAACTAATACAATTAAACTATGTCCATTAAAAGCAAACTTGACTATATCTTTTACTTCTCCAGTTAAGAAAGAAAAGGGTTCTTGAAAAAACTCAATAATTGACACTAAAACAAAAAGTAATACTATCCTTAAAACTATTGCTATTAAAATCCCGACTTTTCTAACCCTCTTCTGGTCTGGTTCTGGTGCTTTCTTTGATTCTAAAGAAATATATAAGAGGTTATCAAAACCAAGTACTGCTTGTAAAATAATGAGCATTAATAAAGTGAAAATAATCTCTGCCATAGTAATATTATTTTTTAAATAAAGAAATTAAGATATATAGAATTATAATAATTGGTATGCCTGCAAATTGAAAAAACACCAACGCTAATATTGACAATAAAATCAATAAATAACGTGCTACATTATCTTTAATGCTCCATGTTTTAAATTTCAATGCTAATAGTTTAATATTTGCGTTTAACAAAAACGCACTTAATAAAGTGACACCTATTAAAAACCACTTATTCTGAATAATCGTAGTAATTGTATCATTATTTTGAAACTCAATAATTAAAGGTAATGATAATATCAAAAGTGTATTTGCTGGTGTTGGCAATCCTATAAATGAATCTGCTTGGTTATCATCAATATTAAATTTTGCAAGCCTATATGCTGAAGCTAATGTAATTAATAAACCAAAAAAGGGTAAAGGGTTTATTTTAAAGCTAATCCAACTAAAAGATTCTGTCCATTGACTAGATGTATTAATTAAACTAAAATCTGTAAGAGTTGAACTTAGTAAGTGAAACATTACTAAACCAGGTACTAATCCGCTAGTTATCATATCTGCTAATGAATCTAATTGCAACCCTAATTCACTTTGTACATTTAATTTTCGTGCTAATAAACCATCAAAAAAGTCAAAAAATACACCCAAAAACACGAATATTGCTGTAAGTTTCATATTACCATTTACAGCAAACAAAACGGCTATACTCCCGCAGAATAAGTTCAATAAAGTTACAACATTAGGAATGTGCTTAATCAATCTCTTAAATATTAATTTGAGTAAAAATAATAAACTATTTTTGTCTACAACAAATTAAAGTACAATAACTCTTATAATTTTAAGTTTACTAAAATAAAAATGTTTCACAACCCAAGAAACTAATTGCTTTTGAAAAAACCTCTACTCTTATTACTACTACTTGGTGCTACCTTAACTTTTGCACAGTCTAGAAACTATTCAAACGAATTTTTGAATATAGGTGTAGATGCGTCTGCATTGGGGCAAAGTAATGCTGTGGTTGCAAGAACTAATGACGTAAATTCTGGATATTGGAATCCTGCTGGATTAACTAAATTAGAAGACAATCAAGTGGCATTGCTTCATTCTAACTATTTTGCAAATATTGCTAATTATAACTACGCCGCTTTTGCAAAACCTTTAGATAATGAAAGTGCAATTGCAATTTCTGTAATTCGGTTTGCTGTTGATGATATATTAGATACTACGCAGCTTATAGATGATCAAGGAAATATTAATTTTGATCGTATAAGTTTATTTTCTGCAGCAGATTGGGCCTTAACTTTTTCGTACGCAAGACATGTAAAATTATTAGGGCTTAACTATGGTGTTAGTGCAAAAGTAATTAGACGTATTATTGGTGATTTTGCATCTTCATGGGGGTTTGGCTTTGATGCGGGAATACAGTTTGATTTTGGTGAAAATTGGAAATTTGGAGCTACAGCAAGAGATATTACAACATCTTTTAATGCTTGGACTTTTGATGACGAACGTTTAGCAGACATACAAAATGCTGTCGAAGGTCAGAATCAAGAAATTCCTGAATCTACAGAAATAACGATACCTCGTTTACAAGTTGGAATTGCAAAATTATTTGAGTTTCGTCATGATTATACATTAGAAGCTGAATTAGATTTAAATGTTAGGTTTGAACAAAACAATGATATTATATCTAGCTCTGTTGCTAGTATAAATCCTGCTATAGGCTTTGAGTTCAGTTATGTTGATTTGGTGTTTTTAAGGGCTGGGTTAGGTAATTTTCAAAATGAACTCGAAATTGATAATAGTGAGCGATTATCATTTCAACCCAATTTTGGAGTAGGTTTTAAGTATCGAGGAATATATGTAGACTATGCGTTTACAGACATTGGAGATCAAAGTGCGGCATTATACTCTAACGTATTTTCTATAAAATTAGATTTTAGTATTTTTAGGTAACTTTGGAGCATGTATAAAAAATTACTTTCAGCAATATTTTTAACGGTTTCATTTTTTACAACTGCACAAAACATACAATTATCATCTAATGCAGAAATTAGCGTATTAACTATAGGTCCAGGTGCTAACTTGGAAGATTCTTTCGGGCATAGCGGATTTAGAGTTAAAGACTATACTATAGATATAGTATATGACTATGGAAACTATGATTTTGATGCGCCTAACTTTCTCTTAAAATTTGCGCAAGGAAAACTTAATTATAAATTAGGGCGTACAT
>CAZECB010000018.1:7155-14220 GCA_964510745.1 uncultured Flavobacteriaceae bacterium
CATATTTTTCAGATTTTATAAATCGCTATTTACGCCAAAATAGAACTATTAAAGAACAAGTTTTAAATCTTTCGCAATCACAAAAACAACGTCTTTTTAATTTTTTAATTGAAAACGAAAAACCTGAAAACAAATATTACCTCTACGATTTCTTTTATGACAATTGTGCTTCAATTATTAGAGACGTCATTACAGAAGAAATTGATGATGCAATAATTTTCAATACTCCACCTAACTTTAAAACACAAACATTTAGAGAATTAATTAGAAGTCATCTCAACCAAAACTCATGGGGTAGTTTAGGTATTGATGTTGCTTTAGGATCTGTTATAGACAAACAAGCAACTCCAGAAGAGCATATGTTTTTACCTAATTATGTTTATGCTTTTTTTAAAAATGCAGTTTATAAAAATTCTGGTGACGCGCTTGTAAAAGAAAATAGAGTTTTATTTAAATCTATTGAAAGTCAAAAAAGAAGTAGTTTTATTAAAAGTCCATTAGCAATTTTTGGGCTATTAAGTTTTATTATTTTATGGATAACTTATAACGATTACAATAACAAAAAGCGTAACCGAGTATTAGATGCTATTTTATTTGCGACAACTGGTCTTATTGGCATTTTTATTTTATTACTTTGGCTTGCTACTGACCATACCGCAACTGCTCAAAACTATAATTTACTATGGGCTTTTGCTATAAATATATTTATGTTAAAACAAGTTTGGAAACAGGAAGCAAAAAAATGGTTTGCAAAGTACTTGAAGTTTTTAATAATTGCACTATGCCTTTTAACATTACATTGGGTTATTGGTGTACAACGTTTTGCAATAAGTTTATTACCATTATTAATTGCTTTATTTATAAGGTATTTATTTCTTATAAAACACTATAAGATAAGTTAGTATTTACTGCCCTCTGTAATAAATTACTGTACTTATAGTTTTCACTATAATACTCAAATCTAAAAAGAAGCTCCTATGCTTTATATAATATAAATCATATTGCAATTTCATTAAACTATCTTCTACAGAAGAACCATATCTAGTATTTACTTGTGCCCAACCAGAAAGCCCTGGTTTAATAGTATGCCTTGTTTCATAAAACGGAATAATTTGAGATAATTCTTTTACAAAAAATGCACGTTCAGGGCGAGGACCTATAATACTCATATCTCCTTTTAAAACATTTATAAATTGTGGTATTTCATCTAATCTAGATTTTCTTAAAAATCGTCCAAACGCTGTGACTCTTATATCATTTTTATCTGCCCACTGAATACCACCACTTTCAGCGTTTTTGATCATAGTCCTATATTTAATAATTTTAAATAACACACCATCTTTACCGACTCGCTCTTGTACATAAAAAAGTGCACCTCTATTACCAAGCAAATTACCAATACCAATTAACGGAAACAAAATAATACCAACTAATATACCAATTAAAGCAATGGTAACATCCATTAAACGATGATATGACAGGTATAATTTATTTTGATTACTCCGGCTAAAAGGGAAATATCTATAAAAATCCTTCCCTACAAATTGTACTGGTATACGTTTTGTGATTTCTTCAAATACCTGTGTGTATTCTCTAATAGTATAGCCTTTTTCTAATAACCCTGTAAGTTCTGAATAAATTTCAGTAGTTATACTATCTGAATTGTATATAGCAACAATTATTTCATTGACCTTCTCTTCTTGTATTGTTTTTAATAACTCCCCTGATTTATATGATTTAACTGCATTAAATTTAATAGCATGTTGATGTGATGTTTCACTATTAACAAACCCAACAATTCTATAATTTGGATCAGACTCTTTTATTGTATTTATTACATTCTCAATATTAGCAACTTCACCTATAATAATTGCTTTTTTATAAAATCTAGGGGACACAATAAAAGTAATATATAATAGTCTCCACAAGAAAATTGAAGTAATTATAGTCAAGTAAAAATATAAAATCTCTATCCTTTTCTCTGGTAATGATGGCGTAAAGAATGGGGTTAAAAAATATAATAAAATGGTAGCTGAAACAGTTAAGGTTATTGTTCTAAAAACACTATCCAATCGGCTAGATTTTTGTAGATCATAAAGCTCAAAAATAGTTCCAAAAATACTGATATATAATGCTAAAACAAGAGACCACATCCAATTTTCAGTGGATACAGAAAAATAGCTGAATGAAAACGCATAGCAAATAAATTGTAATCCAACTAAGCTAAAAAAGATATCGAAAAGACGTAAAAGTATTTTACGTTCTGAGATTTCAAAATGTATTCCTTTTTTTGAAGGCATTATTAAATCATTATTATGTGTAAATATAATAAGTATAAATGAGTTAGCGTCATCTTTATTTTAATACATTATCCCATAATAATTTAACTTCAGACCAATCAAATGCTTCAACTTTATTTCTTGCGTTAACAGTCATACTTGTTCTAAATTGATTATCAATCTTAAATTTTAAAATTGCATTTACCATAGCTTCAACATTCTCTTTAGCAACCAATAATCCATCTTTATTATCAGAAATCAAATAAGGAATCCCACCTACGTTTGTTGATACAACTGGCAATCCTAGCGCCATAGCTTCAATAACACTGACAGGCATATTATCAAAATTTGTAGTATTAATAAAGATATTAAAAGCTTCTGATTTTTTTATCCATTCTGATTTTTGTAAACCTCCTGTAAATTCTACATTTATTTTGAGTTTTTTAGCTAATAATTTTGTTTTTATTAAAGACCCATCATTATCAGGGCCAACCATACATAATTGTACATCTTCACCTAATTCTTTTAAACGCTTAATAACATATACTGCTAATTTTGGGTTATATATTTTAGAAAATGAACGCACCCATAGTAATTTTATAGATTCTATTTTTCTTCCTTTAAACTTATAATTATCAATCTCAATTGTGTTTGGAATATATTGAACATTAGTAAATCCTTCTAATTCAAAATTAGATTGTGTATATAAAGAAGGTGCTATATTAATATGTGAATACTTAAAAATTAAACGAGATAGTTTTTTATTGTTTTTTAATCGATTTGGTAAGTTACCACCATGCAAAATAGGAACATACTTCAATGTTAATAAACGACACAGTTGACTACATAATAAGGCATAATAAAAATTTTGAGTACTGTAGGTGTCAATTAAAACATATTTTACAGATGATCTATATTTAAAAATAGAATATAGCATATCCAATATTCTTAATAACTTATTAGATTTACTAGATACAGTAGTTACATTATAACCTTCTTTACTTAAGAGTTCACTTAAAGTTTCTATAGTTGTAACTGTTTTTCCTTTATGAGATAATTTATTTCCTATATAGAGCAAATTCATTATTGTAACTTATAAAGTATTAAATTTCCTTCTTTATGGATAATTTCTAAATCAAAATCGGTACGTCTTAAAGCTATATAATTCACATTTAAAGATTTTAAGGCTTCAACTTGTTCTGTTGTTGATTTTGCATCTACTAAAAGTTGTTGTTGTTGTTTCCACTCAATAAAGCGTATTGGGTTTCCTTCTATAACCATTGATGCTCCTTTTGAATCTAATATCACAGAACGTTTTGAAGCAGATCTATATATATGACTTCCATAAATTAAAGCATCTTCTTCTGTATTTTCAGCTATATACTCTGCCATTCTATCTACATTCAATTTTGTATTAGGCCAAAGTTGCCCTAAACTTAAACTATTTGGTAAAACATGTCTCATAATATCATCTCCAATAAAAGGGATAGTATTAAATACAGAATGTTTACTAATTACTAAAATCAATATAAAAGTACTTGTTATGATAGGTAAAAAGGTTTTACTCTTAAACTTATCATATATTATTTGAATTAAGTAAGCCATAGCAAAAAACGAAGGTATTATCGCTACTTTTTGTATTCTAATTAATTGGAAAGACAGCCTTAAGTTTAACCCAAAAATATAATTTACTAATCGTTCTACATAAACACTTACAGAAGGTAAAACCACTAAAATTAAACTAAGAATAATAATAACCTGAGATTGTTTCTGTTTTTTTTCTTTATTTCTTGATATTATATAAAATAGAATAATAGGAATAATATAGAATATAGTTTTTACATCCAGCCATTGCTTTAAAAATAATAATGGGTCTAGAAAAAACTCTGGTATTCGTGTATTAAATGCTTCATTAAATGCATTTATATCATAGTCAATTATTGCTGATGTTTTTCCAAAATAAGTCATAATAAAAGGTAACATTCCTAATAAGATGTTTATAAAAACAAGGAGTATAGTTTTAATATTCAAATGGTTTCTTTTTTTAAAGTAGAAAACATATAATATTATAAAGGATAAAAAAAGTAAAACACCTCCCAACCCTGTAATGGGATGGAAATTAAAAATAAATCCAATTAAAAAAGAAGCTATTATTAATCTAGAAAAGGTAGTTGATAATATTATAAAAGGTAGAGGAAATAATGTAATATATAAAGTTCTAGGCATCATTGCCCAAAGGCTAGAAATTCCCCAAAGTTCTAACCCTGGTAACCAAACAACACCTCTTACAAGCAAGGATACTAATAAAGCTATCCAAAAATTAGAAACAAATTTATATATTAAAAAAAACCATAATACTCCAAAAAGTAAATGGCTTATTAAATTCATTACATTAATTGCTTGCAAATAATTATAATTTGTGAATTTTGCTATAAAACGTAAAGATTGTACATAAAAGGGAGTATAATAACGCACATTATTAATATCATTTAAATACAAGTCATTTTTAAATAATTCTGGGTTATCAAACTTTTGAGCTACGGGTATGATATTTTGAATATCTGATGATAAATCACTATAATTTGCATTTAAATTAGAAGCATAAAACCCTATTGCAATAACCAAGTTTATTACAAAAACAATAAAAAAATTTATGATTTTATTGTTAATCATTTAAGATGATTTTGGAGCTCTGATAATATCATAATGAATCGCCTGTAATAATAATTGAAAGCCTAGAATTATTGTTAAAGTGATTAACATAATGGTCCCGGTTGGCGTAAATATAGCTTGACTTGAATAAAACCACCATGTATAAATTCCATAGAAAATTCCAAAAATAAATAAAGGAAATCCTAATAACATATATATTGAAGACATATTAAAATCATAAATAAAATAGGTCTTAAAAATACGTTGTATAAATGTTTTAATAAGCTTAGGTATAAATACAAAAGGCATTTTCCATACATTCATGTTTGATTTTTCATCACCATAAATTGCTGGCATTGCAACATCTTTAATAATTGTATCTTGAAAATACAATTGAGAAATAAGAGAAGTTTCGAAATAATAACGATTAGAAATTTTCTCAAAACTCAACTCTTTCAAGAGAGAAGTTTTGACTGCAAAAAAGCCATTAGTAGGATCAAAATTATTCCAATACCCTGTTGCCGCTTTAGTTAAAAATGACAACATTAAGTTTCCCAACTTTCTTGTAAAAGGCATTTTTTTTAAAGCTTTAAAATCTCTAAATCGATTCCCTTTAGCATAACCAGATTTATTACTTATTAAAGGGTTTATCAAACTCTCAATATAATTTGTATCCATTTGATCATCAGCATCTACTTTAACTACTATATCTATTTGATCACTTATAGCTTTCTTAAAGCCAGCTTTTGTTGCACCTCCTACCCCAAGGTTTTTTTCTTGTTTAATAACTTCTACATTAGAAAAATTTTCTGATACAGATTTTGGCAATGGCTCTAAACTACAATCATCAACGATATAAATTTTACAGATAAAATCTGGTAGTTTTTTCACCACAAGTTCTATATGTTTAGAAGCATTATAATAAGGAATGATTACTGCTATTTTATTTTCGCTTTGCATTATTAAAATAATATCGTGGTGTAATTAGCATCACTGTGATTAATATAAAATATCCTAAAATTGTAAAAACAGATCTATAAAGATATAAATGTTCTCCAAAAAATAAGGTTACTAACATTGCTACAACAATACCATTAAGCACTAATTTAAGAGAACTTACTTTACCAAATTTAAGATATAAAAAAGACGTAATCCATTTCATATAAAAAAACAACCCTACAACACCTACTTCATTTATTAAACTCAAATAAATATTGTGTGCCGAAGACGTAACCAATAAACGGTTATTAACTCCTATTCCTATAGGAATAACATATGGGTTTCTAGAAATATAATCTAAATATAATAATAAAAGTTGACCTCTCCCTGCACCTAAATCTTCATATAATTGACCTACATCTATAGTAGATGGATTTAACAACGTAGGATCAGATACTTTATTAATAACTCTACCTTCGATAGTTGTTGTAATAGTCTCAATGAGTTCTAAATTAAAAAAGAAAGCGATGATAATAATTATAGACAAGCTTATAGATAGCCCAATAAATTTCTTTGTATTCATTATAAAAATATAACATACAAAAATAAGTAGTGCTAAATATGTGGTTCTAGATCCCGAAATACCGATTGCACCTAAACTACTTGCCATACAACCAATAACTAGTATTTTATTTACTTTTAATTGCTTTTGCATAAATAGACCTATAGCAAAGACTAAAGAAATAAACATGGTCATCCCTAAAACAATTTTATTTGGACCTAAAGTACCTGATAAAAATCCTCCATAAGCTTCTCTGTAAACATCATTCCATAAAAAAGGAATAATACCATAATGTTGTAAAAAAACAATAGTTGCTTCTGCTATTACTAGATTCAAAATAATATGTGCTACTAGTTTATAACGCTGACGATCTCTTAAATACATAGCAATTAAAACGCCTGTGTAAAAAAACACGACCATGTGGTAATAATATAATACAGACTTTATAAACCATAGTGGTCTTCCTAAAAAAACACTAAACAATAACGTAAATATTAAAGTGAAACCACACCACAATACAAAATTGTTCATTGTTTTTAAATATGACTTAGCGCGTATAAAAAAGAAGACTACTGCCTTATTATCATAAACAATAAAAAGAATTAAAAACCCTACTAAATCATACAACCTAAA
>CAZECB010000019.1:0-14103 GCA_964510745.1 uncultured Flavobacteriaceae bacterium
TCAATCATGCAGCATAGGTCTTAAAAATTATGTCCGACTTTTTGTTGCAAGTCCATAAATTAATCAATAATTATTCTTAGACAGAGTTCAGTTTACACCCTCTTTTTTGTTTAGATCACTCATAAACATTTCAATCACATTTCTTTTTTAACTATTTTAGCATAAATCAAAATAATTAATGAGTTTATTAATCCTTTACGGAGTTTTATCCATATTTTTTTCGTTTTTATGCTCCATACTTGAAGCGGTATTACTAAGTGTGACACCAACTTATATTAATATAAAAAAACAAGAAGGTAAAGCTTTTGCGTCATCTTTAGAAGTTTTAAAAAAAGATGTTGATCGTCCTTTAATAGCTATTTTAACCTTAAATACCATTGCACATACTGTTGGTGCCATTTTAGTAGGTAAACAAGCTGAAAAAATTTATGGTGGCGGTGATAATTATGGTGTTTTTATTGTCTCTGCTATTATGACCATTTTAATTTTAGTAGCATCAGAAATTATCCCAAAAACTATTGGAGCCACCTACTGGAAACAATTAACCAATTTTACGTCTAAAGCACTTAATCTTTTAATTTTTCCATTAAAATGGACAGGGTTATTGTGGTTATTACAACTCACTACAAAACTCATTGGAGGAAAAGGACATCATGAAAGTGTATTGAGTCGTGAGGATTTTTCAGCAATGACGCAAATGGCAGAAGAAGAAGGTGTATTTCAAGAATCTGAAAGTAAAGTTATTAAAAACCTCATCAATTTTAAAGAGATTTTAGTTAAAGATGTCATGACACCGAGAACGGTTATTAAAATGGCTCCTGAAACTATGAGCATTCAAGAGTTTTACGATGAAAATCAAAATCTAAAATTCTCTAGAATTCCAATATATGGATCGAGTCCAGATGAAATTTCAGGTTATTTCTTAAAGGACAACTTACTTGAAGCTATTATAAAAGGTAATGGAAAGAAGTCTTTAAAGTCAATTATTCGAGAATTAATTATTGCCACTCGAAATATTCCTATTCCTGATATTTTTGAACAGTTAATTGAAAAACGAGAACACATTGCTTTAGTAGTAGATGAATACGGGTCGGTTAGTGGTATTGTCACGCAAGAGGATGTGATTGAAACGCTTCTAGGCTTAGAGATTATGGATGAAAGTGATAATGTAGCCGATTTACAATTATTAGCTCGAAAAAGCTGGGAAACTAGAGCCAAGCGACTAGGATTAATTGATGATAAAAAACCTGATAACTAGTGGAGCTACAAACCTGTACTATAAACACGCCTTTAGGCATTGCTAAAATTACAGGTGATGATATTGGATTAAGTTCCCTAACTATTTTAAGTGATGAAACGACAGTTTCAGATACTATTCCAGATGTACTACAAGATTGCGTGTATCAACTTCAAGAATATTTTAATGGCGAACGAAAGCAATTCGATTTAAAATTAAACCCTGAAGGAACCGAGTTTCAAAAACGCGTTTGGGAATTACTTTCTGAAATCCCTTATGGAAAAACGACGTCTTATTTAGAGCTTTCCAAACGCTATGGAGATGTCAAAGCTATTCGTGCTGTGGCAAGTGCTAATGGTAAAAATCCGTTTTGGATTGTAGTGCCTTGTCATCGTGTTATTGGTAGTGATGGGAGTTTAACAGGATATGCTGGTGGTATTCATCGCAAAAAATGGCTACTGGAACATGAGAGTCCTTATAAGCAGCAATCGTTGTTTTAGGAGTTACTTTTGTTTATCTAATTCTTTAATAAAATAAGAAGGATAAATCCCTGTTTTCTTATAAAATGCCTTTGAAAATGCCTGATCTGTATTAAAGCCAATGTCATTAGCGATAGCTTTAATAGTAAATTTTCTAAATTTTGAATCTTGCTTTAATTTATTTACCGCATAATTGATACGTAAATCATTAATGTACTGACTTACAGTTTTATTTTTTACATTATTTATTACAATGGATAAATATTTAGAATTGGTTTTAAAGTTTTTTGCAACTTTATCTAAAGTAAGGTTTGTTTTTAAGTACTTTTCTTGTATTTCAAATTTATTAAGTGATTCTATAATATGAGTTATTGTATCTTCAGAGATATCTAACGCCTGTTTCTTATTTACAATTGTTGTGTTTGCTTCTTTTATCTTTTCATCATTTCCAGCAAGTAATGCTTTAAACCGTTTTTTGTAGCGTCGTTGATTATAATAGAAAAACCCTAACCCAAAAAGGCTAATAATTAAAAGTATTGAAACGATCAACTTTGTTTTATTTGTTTTTACATTTTCATTTTTAAGTGTCCTTATTAATGCCTCTTTATTCTTAATTAAGTTTGGGATATCATAATCTGTATCTAATTTTGAATTCACATATTTATAGTTCGTATCTAAGATACTATCAACATGTAAAAATTTATCTAAATATTCTAGTTGTTTATTAGTGTTTCCTAGTTGTTTATAATGTTCTACTAATTCTAGATATGTCAATTTAATTTCTGGAGTAAGGTAATTTGACCTCTCAATTAATGAATCAATTTTTTTGTAATAGAATAATTTTTGTTCATCTTTAGATAATTCTTTATAAGATTGACTTAAATAAAAATAGGCATCTACGAGGTTATAAATTTCAAAATTATATCTATCGCTTTTATCTTTTAATTTTGGTAAAACTGAAATTATTTTCTCTATACTTTTTACGTATTGATTATTATAATTATCAAATATACCGTCATTAAGAACAAAAAGATATTCGAGCTCATTATTTTTAGTTAATTTAAGTCCTTTATCGTTTAAATTTCTAGTAGAATCTATTTCTTTATTAAGCCGATACGTCCTTACTAATTCATGTATAGTATATAAATATGACTCCAAATAACCATCTTGTTTATCTAGATTTTCATTTAAACGAGTTTCATCAAAATGCAGGTGTTTTTTAAGAATAGTTTTTGCACCTTCTAAGTCACCAAAATCTCTTTTGATAAGACCTATGTTATAATGAACAAATTTAATATTAAAACTATTTTTAGTTACATCTAATAATTCTAATTCTTTTAAGTAATAATCTACTGCATTTTGAAAATTCCCAGCTATACGTTCAATAAAGCCTTTTTTTCCATAAAGTACTGCTGGATATCTATGGTTAACAAATTTTTTTTGCTCAGATAATACAATCGCACTATCAATATACGCTGTAGCAATTTCATAATTATTATCATAAAAATCAGCAAAATGATGATATCCTGCTAAGGTTTCTTCTACATTAGATTCCAACTTTGCTTTCTTCAAATAGGTGCTAATGTATAATTTACCTTTTTCTGTATATTCATTTTCGTAATAAAGAGAATCTAATACTTCATATGATTTTGTTAATAGTGAATCTGGAGCTTTTAATTGTTGTGCAGTAAGTGAAGTGATCACAAATAGAAGTCCTATTTGCAATATTTTTTTAATATACTTTATACTACTTAATTGACTCATTAATTAACAGATATTCAACAAAAATATCTAATTACAACTTTAAAAAACAAAATATCTAAATATAAAACATTATTTAATTTAAATACTTGTTTATTAGATTTTTACAAATTGTTTTTCTTCTGTATTTTCAAGGAAAATACATTGTATTTCCTTGATTACATACTTATTTGTGTTTTACATTTGATAAAAACACAATCAAAAAAATTTAACATAATGAGAATATCAATAGTATACTGTTTCCTTTTAAGCATGTATTTAGGGCAGGCGCAAAATCTAAAAACACATAAATTATTTCCACCTGATACAATTGCAATCAACGATTTAAGTTTTTTGAAACAAGAACTTCACGGAAAGCAATTAGTTATGCTCGGCGAGTTGACACATCAATACGGAACAATATTCGAGATGAAAGCACGTGTTATTGAATACCTGCATCAAGAATTAGGATACACCACTATTGCGATGGAAACGTCTATGTATGATATGTGGAAGATGAATAAGAAAGGGTCTTTTAATCCTATTAAATTTAATGAGATTGTCTATGGTGTATGGTCAAATACTAAAGAGTTTCAACGATTGGTCAATTATATTGATAAACATCAATTAAAAGTTATAGGTTTTGACTCTCAAATAAGTAATACAGATCAGTTTATTGATGATTTTTTTGACTATTGTGAAGATAACAATATAACCATTAAAGTTGATGAAGAAGATATGGCCATTGTAATGCAAGGTGTTTTGGATGATTACTCTTTTGAAGAATATGATATGAAATTTTCTGATTACGAAAATGAATTAAAGCGAATTATCAAAAAAATAAGCCGTTTTGAAAATACCGATTTTCATTACTATTGGAAGCAGTTTGTTAAAAGTATTTTAGCTAATTCAAGAGATGCATATTATAATACTAAAGAAATTCTTTCTTATGATTTTTTTAATGAACAACATAATATTAGGGATGCTCAAATGGCTGATAATATATTAAGTTATAAGGTAAGACATCCTGAAGAAAAACTAATTATTTGGGCTGATAATATTCATGTTATTAATACTACAAATGGCATTAAAGAATCTCATTTAAATAAGTTTAGATCAATGGGTAGTCATATAAAAAAAGCTTTAGAGAATGAAGTTTATAGTTTAGCTACTTTACATGCCAATGATTCTATTATCTCTTTGGGTAAATGGAGTAAAACACCTATCCTCAAAGAGTCTTTTGAAGACGAATTGCGTAATTTAGAAGTTCCCCATCTATTTATAAGTTCTAATCAAGAAGCAATGAAAGTACCAAAAAAGAATAGATTATTAAGTTATATAAACTTCTTTGAAAATAGATTAGATATGCTTCACGATGGTTATATTTTTATAAAACACGCAAAAGATTCAAAACCTAATATTACTAAATCAACTGAAATTGAAGAGTTTAAAGTTGTTGTAATTGATTCTACAAAAAGCAAAAAGGCATCGATAAAAAAAGAGCAAAAAAGAACTTATTTAACTGGTAAAATAGTAGATTCTGAAACGAATGAACCTGTTACTTATGCAAATTTAATTTTAAAGAAAGAAGAAATTTATCGTATCTCAGATGAAGATGGTTATTTTAAAATTCCTGTAACGTCTAGTATATTAAATACAGCATCAGTAAACATATCATCCATAGGGTATACACCTCAAAATATTAAACTTAACCAATTAAATAAGGTTGTAAAATTGCCTCCAAGTTTGGATGAGTTGGATGAAGTTTTAGTAGTAGCACATACAACACCTTTGGCCATATTAAAATTAGCTGTAAAGAATATTAAAGTAAATCACCCTGTAACGCCTTTTAATTATCAGAGGTATACAAAAACCTTAATGAATAAAAATGATAAAGATATTTTAGATATCGATATGCTTACCAAAGAATATGATCAAGGCTATAGACAACCATACAGAGCGACTCGCCGTGTCGATCAAATAAAATGGAATAAAAATGATTTTAGAGGAAAATTAAAAAACACAGGGCAATTATTTGGTCGAGCACGCCAAAATGCAAATGCGCTGAGGTATTCTAACATTGTACATCGCAGAAAATATAAAAAGTTTGATTTAGAGTTTGTAAAATCAAAAGACCCAAAAGACGAAGGTCTTTATATTATTAAATTTAAAACTGAACGAAACAAATGGAATTACACCAATCGCGGACACCCAACAGATTATAGTGGTAGAATTTATATCAATAGAGGCGATTTCGCAATTGTTAAAATCATAGAAAATTGGGAAACTACTTTAACTGCAGACGAAGTAGTAAAATATAATTTTTTAGGTAATTCTGCTTTAGAATACGATGGTAAACTAAAAAAAGTTAAGGTTAAAGAAGAAAACATTAATGAATACGCACAGCATAATGACGAAAAATATTATGCCAGTAATATCTTTAAAAGATCATATACAGAGTATGTTATGGATAATGACAAGCAATTTAATTTAATTTTTCAGTCCAACGCTTCTTTATTTAATGTTGATACTAAAGAAGTAGAGGTTATAGATTTTGACTATTACAGTCAAAATGAAACTGTTTTAAGAAGAATTAAATATGACGAGGGCTTCTGGAATTCATTTAACAATGATTTGTATAAGAAATTAACACAAGGTTAGTTACTATCAAGCTGCTCTTTTTTTAATATTTCATATATTTAAAGCTTAAAATCATGTTATGAAATTCTTGAAAAAGTTTTTAAAATGGTTAGTTGGAATCATTGGAGCATTAATTATTATAGCATATATTTTTGATTATGAATATATATTAAAAGGAATTAGAGTTGTCTATTTTACAGGACATACCACTGCTTTTATTGACGATTATCCTCATTTTGAAAATGACACTATAAAAATAGGAAATTATATAGATGAATGGCCTTTACATCAAAACTACAACGCTGTTGATGCTACACAAATATTAAAAAATATAAATGAAGAATTAGGGACTGTTGCTTATACCATTATTAAAAATGATAGTATATTTTATGAATGGTATGCTGACGGTTATAGTAAAGACTCTAAAACTAATTCATTTTCTATGGCAAAGAGTATTATCTCTTCTTTACTTGGAAAAGCTATTATGGAAGGGCATATTAAAAGCCTGGATCAACCCATTAGTGATTTTTATCCACAATATGAAAGTAAAACAACAACAGTTGGTGATTTATCATCAATGGCATCAGGATTAGATTGGGTAGAGCATTATTCAAGTCCGTTCTCAATTACAGCAAGAGCAAATTATGATGATGATTTAGCTGAAACTATTCTAGGTTTAAAAATCACAGAAACACCTGGGCAGACTTTTAAATACTTAAGTGGAAGTACGCAATTGTTAGGAATGATTATTCAAAAAGCCACAGGAAAGCAGTTAGCAGACTATTTATCTGAAAGCTTCTGGCAGCCTCTAGGTTTTGAAAGTAACGCTCTGTGGCAATTAGATGATGATGAAAACAGATTAGCAAAAGCCTTTTGTTGTATCTCTAGTAATGCTCGCGATTTTGCACGTTTTGGTAAATTGTATAAAAATGGTGGGCAATGGAATGGTCAGCAAATTTTAGATTCTACTTTTGTGGTAACAGCTACAAAATCACGTTTTAAAGGACAGCCTTATGGTTATGGGTTTTGGATAAGTGATTATAAAAACAAACACATTTTTGCAATGCGAGGTATTTTAGGACAGTATGTCATTACTATTCCTGAAGATAATTTAATTATTGTACGCTTAGGGCATAAGCGTAGTAACAGATTTTCAAATTTCTTTACTTCTGATTTCTATACTTATATTGATGAAGCTTATAAAATGCTTGAAAAGCCTTAATATTTTGTTATTTAACAATTTATTAAGTTCTATAAAAGAATATTGACTTTTCTTTAAATGAAATTTTTAACCAACTATTATGAAAAATATTTTCTTTTTTGTTAGCTTCTTATTTTTATTTCACATTGGATTCACTCAAAATACATCCAATTTAGACTTTGAAATTCTTAAAAATAATATTGCTGAAAATTGGAGTGATTTTGGGCAAGGTAATTACAAAGTTACATTTGATAAATCTGTAACGCAAAACGGAAAAGTATCTGGAAGTATTCAAAGCATTAATAATGACAATACATTTTGGGCATTAGGGTACAATATTCCTGTAGATTTTAGTGGTAAAAAAATAAAACTTACAGGTTATGTTAAAACAGAAGATATAACTGATGGATGGGCAGGGCTATGGATGCGAATAGATCCTCAAGTTGCGTTTGACAATATGCAATCAAGAGGAATTAAAGGCACTACAGATTGGACAAAGTATAAAATTGAACTTGATTTTAATAGTAAAGCAAAAACAATTGTTATTGGAGGAATTCTTTCAGGTTCTGGGAAAATATGGATAGATAATTTAGGTATTTCAGTAGATGGTAAGCCACTAAGTAAAGCATCAAAGAAAGAATTGCCCTTAGTTAAAGAAGATGTCGAATTTGATACTAATTCTAAAATTACTATACCTGAACTTGATGATAGTTTAATATCTAAACTTGAAAATTTAGGGAAAATATGGGGCTTTTTAAAATATTATCACCCTGAAATTGGAAAAGGAAATCATAATTGGGATTATGAGTTATTTAGAGTTTTACCCGAATATATTAAGGCCAAAACAATTAAAGATAGAAGTAATGTACTTTTTAATTGGATAGAGAATTTAGGTAATGTCCCTCTATGTAAGTCTTGTAAAGAAATATCTAAAAATGCAGTTATAAAACCAGATTTAGATTGGATTGAAAATAATGAATTTTCAAATGACTTAAAAGCTCAATTAAAATACATTCAAAAAAACAGACATCAAGGGCCTCAATATTATATTGATATGACTCAAGGTATTGGAAACCCTGATTTTAAGAATGAAAATCCTTATTCTAATATGCCATATCCTGATAAAGGTTTTAGATTATTATCTCTTTACCGGTATTGGAATATTATAAACTATTTTTTTCCAAATAAGCATTTAATAGATAAAAATTGGAATTTAGTTTTAAAAGAATATATCCCTCAATTTTTAAATGCAAAAAATGAACTTGAATATGAAATTGCTACACTTAAAATAATTGCTGACATTAAAGATACACATGCTAATCTTTGGGGAGGTAGCAATAAAATACAAGAATGGAAAGGTCTCTTACACAGTCCTGTAAATGTAAGATTCATCGAAAACAAACTAGTAGTTACTGATTATTATATAGATGACATGAAATCTCAAATAGGGTTAGAAATAGGAGATGTTATTACTAGTATAAATTATAAACCAGTTGAAACAATAGTTAAAGAAAATGAAATCTATTTCCCTGCTTCAAATCAATCAACACGTTTAAGAAATATATCACGCGATATTTTACGTTCTAATTCTCAATCTTTATTGATAAATTATATTAGAGGTGAAAAAAAATTAACAAAAAAATTACCTCTATTTTCAAGGCAAGATTTAAAATTAAATGAGTGGTATCGAGGAAATTCTGGTGAAAAAAGTTTTAAATTCATTAATGATAGTATTGGTTACGTTACATTAAAAAATATAACAGCAGAAGATGTAAAAAGCATTAAAAAGGAATTTTATAATACTAAAGGAATCATTGTAGATATTCGTAATTATCCTTCAACATTTGTTCCCTTTTTATTAGGTTCTTATTTTACTTCCAAATCTGCTCCATTTGTAAAGTTTACTAATAGCAATATCAATTATCCTGGAGAGTTTGTTAATGGAAAAGATTTATCAATACCTCCTACAGGGAAGTTTTATAAAGGCAAAGTAATTATATTATTAAACGAATTATCTCAAAGTCAAGCTGAATATACAGCTATGGCTTTTAGAGCAGGCGAAAATGTACAAATCATAGGAAGTACTACTGCTGGGGCTGACGGGGATGTGTCTCGCATTCCGCTTCCCGGAGGTATGATGACTATGATTTCTGGCATAGGAGTACTATATCCTGATGGTACTGAAACACAAAGGATAGGTATAATTCCTGATATTGAGGTTTTACCTACAATAAAAGGGATAAAAGAAGGGAGAGATGAATTATTAGAAAAAGCTATTGAAGTAATTAATAATAACTAATTAATGAGATCTCTGCCTACGCAGAGAATGTATTATGATTTCAAAACTACATCTCGAAAATATTCTCTTTTTGGATATCGAAACGGTACCTGAAGTTCAACATTTTTCTGATTTAGATGAAATGAAACAACAACTTTGGGAGCATAAATCACAATATCAACGTAAAGACGATTATACTGCTGAAGAATTTTATGACCGTGCAGGCATTTGGGCAGAGTTTGGAAAGATTGTTTGTATATCAGTAGGGTATTTTACATTTAAAGGTGACAGTAGAACGTTTAGAACGACCTCATTTTATGGTGATGAAATCACACTTCTTAAAGATTTTAAAACCCTATTAATTTCGCATTTTAGTCAAACTAAACATTTACTTTGCGCTCATAATGGGAAAGAGTTTGATTTTCCATACATTGCAAGACGTATGATTATTAATCATATTGAATTGCCATATAAACTCAACCTATTTGGTAAAAAACCTTGGGAAGTACCTCATCTCGATACACTTGAATTATGGAAATTTGGCGATTATAAAACCTATACTTCTTTAAAGTTAATGACCAATGTTTTAGGTATTCCATCTCCTAAAGATGATATTGATGGTAGTGAAGTCTATCGTGTGTTTTATGAAGAAAACGATATTGATCGTATTATTATTTACTGTGAAAAAGACACTATTGCGGTTGCACAGATATTTTTGAGATTACGAGGAGATTCCATTTTAACTGAAGATGAAATAAAGCATATATAAAAAAGCCCTTAGATAAATATATTTAAGGGCTTTACAATAATAGTTGATGGTTAAAAATTATTGCTTAATAAAGCGTTTCATTAGTGTTTGATCTGCTGAATTAAATTTAATATGATATACCGCTGAAGTTAAGTCACTAATATTAATTACTTTATTAGCAACCTTACCTTTAGTAACTAACTGTCCAATCACATTATAAATTTCGTAATTTAAATTCTCAAGATTTGAAGCTATATTTAAATTATTTCCATTAACTGGATTAGGATATAGTTTAATATCTAATAATTGAGATTGTTTTGTATTAATAATTAGTGTATTATTACTTTGTGCTACAGCTCCAAAAGCTGTTAAACTTAATTGATCTACAGCAATATCACTTCTAAATCCATTTCCTGTAGTTGCAGATAATCGTAGTCTAATAAACTCTCCAGTAAAGGCGTTCAAATTAACCGTTCTTGATAACCATGCAGCTTCACTACTCCCTTGTTGCTGTCCAACTAAACTTGTTTGAGTTATCCAGGTTGCTCCATTATCTGTACTGACATCTAATTGTAAACTACCTGTATTAGATCCAAACATATGGAAGTTAAATGTAAAACTTGCTGTTGTAATGCCTGTTAAATCAAAACATGGGCTTAATAAGTTTACTGTTGCGTTTGGCCCTGGATCTCTATTATTAGAAGCTTCAGTAAAGAAATAATTACTATTTCCGCTAAAATCTGCAGATGGCCCAGTATTACTTGATGGTGTTCCGTTAGCATCTAATGTCCAATTACCATCATCAGATCCATCTTGTGTCCATAAACCTATTCCTCCATTAAAAGTTTCTGTATATGGAAATGAACTTATGGATGGTCCTGTACAAGGTGGTGGAGGCGGAGGTGTTCCTTCAATTAAACTTACATTATCTAATGCAAAGTCTGCCTGCCATATTCCTCCTGTAACTCTATTAAATCTTAATTGTATGCTTCCTCCAACATATGGTGTTAAATCGATGTTCTCTGTATTCCATTGGTTTCCTCTATTTCCTGTTCTATTCCATATACTCGTCCATGTTTGTCCATCATCTTCACTAATTTCTAAATCTATCGTTCCAAAGTCATTAGATCCAAACATGTGATTGTCAAACGTGAATGTTGCTTCTGCTAAATTTGACAAATCAAAACAAGGTGAATTTAAAATTGCTCGAATATTAGGAAAACCTGTTCCTTGGCCAGAAGCTTCTACATACATATAAAAACTACCTTCTATAGCTGATGCTGGCCCTGTTCCATTAGATGGCGTCCCATTTGAATCTCTTGTCCAATCCAAATTATCTGCTGTAGATTGTGTCCAATCCCCTAATCCTGCTTCAAAGCCTTCTTCATATGGGAATGTAGTTATGCCTCCTGAGCAACCTGTATCAATAGGGGCATCTAAGGTTGTTACATTAGCTGCATTACTATTTTCTGATTGATTTCCTGCAGAATCATTTGCTCTTACAACAAACACATAACTTGTACTCGCAATTAAGCCTAAAACTTGATAGCTAGTGTCAACTATTGTTGTTACAACTACACCATCTTGAATAACATCATACCCAGTAACACCTACATTATCTGTAGAGGCTATCCAATTTAAATCAGTACTTGTTTCAGTGGTATTACTTGCTATTAAATTTGTTGGTGCACTTGGTGCTATTATATCTGGTGGATCTTGCGTTGTTACATTGCTAGTATTACTATTAATTGATGTATTACCTGCTGCATCTCTAGCTAAAACTTGAAAAGCATAATCAGTACTACCTATTAATCCTGTAACTTGATAGTTAGTTATTGTTACTGTTGCAACTACGATTCCATCTTGGATAACATCATAACTTACTATTCCGACATCATCAGTAGAGGCATTCCAACTTAAATCTGTAGTAGTTTCAGTAGTATTATTCGCTGACAAGTTTGTTGGTGCACTTGGAGGTGTAGAATCTACAAAAATATCTGTAGTAACATTTATCGTATTACTATTTTCAGATATATTACCTGCAGCATCTCGTGCTCTTACATTAATTGAATAACCAGTATTTGGTATTAATCCTGTGAGCTGGAATATTGTAGTTACTGATGTCCCCACTACCACACCATCCTGTAATATTTGATAATCCACAACACCTACATTATCGCCTGAAGCATCCCATGTTAAATCTACAGTTGTCTGTGTTACATTACTCGCTATTAAATTTGCTGGTATACTTGGTGATTCTGTATCTGGCGGGTCTAACGTTGTAATGTTAACTGTATTACTATTAACAGAAGTGTTTCCTGCTGAGTCACTCGCTCTTACTTCAAATACGTAATTTGTACTTGCTGTTAATGTTGTAACTTGATAACTCGTTGTTGAAATCGTTGCCACGACCAAACCATCCTGTATTACCTCATAGTTTATAACATCTACATTATCTGTGGAAGCCGTCCAATTTAGATTTACTGTTGTTTGGGAAATATTACTTGCTGTTAAATTTGTTGGCGCAGTTGGTGCAGTAACATCTATAGTCGTTACATTTACTTCATTGCTGTTAGTTGATATATTTCCTGCGGCATCTCTAGCCAGCACTTCAAAAATATAATTTGTACTTGCAGTTAATCCTATAGCCTGATATGTTGTGCCAATAACCGTAGCAACTACAATTCCGTCTTGAATGACATCATAATCTACAACACTCACATTATCTGTAGAAGCCGTCCAACTTAAATTTGTAGTCGTTTCTGTAATATTGTTAGCTATTAAGTTAGTTGGTGCAGATGGTGCAGTTGTATCTGGTGGGTCTAAAGTTGTTACATTAGTTATGCTACTATTAACAGAACTATTACCTGCTGCATCTCGTGCTAATACTTCAAATGCATAAGTTGTACTTGCAGTTAACCCTGTTACTTGATATGTTGTATTTATAACCGTAGCAACTACAATTCCGTCTTGAATAACATCGTAATCTACAACGCCAACATTATCTGTGGAAGCTGCCCAATTCAAATCTGTGGTAGTCTGCGTTGTATTAATAGCTGCTAAATTTGTTGGCGCTGACGGTACCTCAGTATCATTTACAATGATATCAGCAGTTAAATTAATATTATCAATTGCAATATCACTTGTAAAACTACTTCCTGTTAATCCTGAAAAACGTAATCGAATCGTCTCTCCATCAAATGGTGAAAGATCTATAGATTGTGTTCTCCAAGGTTGGTCGTTTGCAGTTTGTTGCTGGCCACTTATTGGATTTACCCCAGGAGTTGTTCCATTAGTAATAATAAGAGTATTTGATATAATATTATAAGTGTTACCATTATCTGTACTGACTTCAATTGTTAAATCTCCCATTTGAGCGCCAAACATATGGTAGTCAAATGTAAATTGTGCATTTTGATGTCCACTTAAATCTAAGCAAGGTGAATTTAAAATCGCTAGCATGTTAGGAAAACCCGTTCCATTTCCAGAAGACTCAGTATACAAATATTGTGAACCAACTGATGCCACTAGCGGTCCTGTTGGACCAGAAGTTACTGATGGTGTAGATCCTGTTCTTTGCGTCCAATTAATATCATCTGTTGTTGATTGTGTCCATAATCCTAATCCACTTTCAAAACTTTCAGAATATGGATACGTTGATACTGCAGGGCCCGTACAAGGAGGTGTTGCTCCTTCCTCTAGTGTAGTTACATTAAGGGCGTTACTTTCTTGAGATACGTTTCCAGATAAATCCCTAGCAACAACAGTAAACGCATACGA
>CAZECB010000020.1:0-12969 GCA_964510745.1 uncultured Flavobacteriaceae bacterium
GACTTTAAGTCACCAGCCCGAACCTATGGACTTTAAGTCCATAGTGATTCAGTTTCCAAGTAATCGGAAATATTTTTAATATTAATACTTTGTTTTATAATGAATTTTCTGCTTACACGAGAATAGATGTTAATAACATCGTTAACAAGAATAGATCCTTGAATTTTTTGCAATACACTTAATTACTAACTTTAGATACAAATCTAAGTAAAATGAATGACAATAGATCTTCTAAGGTACTCGACATCCGTCCGCAAATATTAACGGCAATAATTCATGATCGAATGAGTGCTGATGAGCGTTTTCAAAATACAACCCTACGTCCTATTCTTAAATTACAGCATGATTTGTTTATTGAAGTCTTCAGAAATTATATTTCGAAGCATAAAAAAGTTTTTTATGATTTGTCTTTAGAAAAGCGTATCGCTTATATCGAGAATGCCATTCACAAAGACATGAAATTTAGAAACAGTGTAAAAGGTATGGTGATTGGTCAATTTACAATTGAAGAATACAAAATCTACATTGAAAACTCTTCAGCATTAAATAAACGTATGATGAATATGGTAAAGGGTAGATTACTCTCGGCTATACAATTATTTGAAAGACCAGAAGTATTAGAGGCTATTTAAAGTAAAGATTCTCCATTTAAATCTGTAGTTAATACATCACTCATATAATCAAAATATGGACGTATAACTTTAAATGATTCACTTACATCATCTATAAAGCTATTACTTAACACTTGATTATCTGTATATTTTTTAGTGAATATAAATTGCTTTTTTCGTATTAAATCAATGGCTTTATGATCTTTATTGAAATCTCGAGGTGCTGATTTTAATTCCTCTCCCTCTAAATCCCCCCAAACAGATTTGAATGATTTTTCACTGATGATATTTCTAAGTTCTTCATGATCGGTTTCTAGCTCTTTTCGAACTCTAAATAAATCTTCTTTGCTAGGTTGCCAAAACCCTGTTGCGATAAAGGATTGATCATTAGGTGAAATATGTAAATAGTAGCCTCCTCTTAATTCTGGTTTTTTTCTGTTGTAAGATCCTCCAAAATGAGTTTTGTAAGGTGTTTTGTTTTTTGAAAAACGGACATCTCGATAAATACGAAACAGTTTGAATTTTTCAATTTCGTCATGTGTATTTAAATTCTCATTAATTGCAACGTAACATTGTTTGATTTCGGCTTCTATGGTTTTAAATTTTGGTTTGCGCTCCATAAACCATTCTCTATTATTATTTGTTTCTAGCTGTTTAAAAAAGTCTAATGCTGCTTTTGGAACCGTAATACTCATGTTGTTAATTTTTGATGAAATTACGAAAAATTAAGAATTGTGCACTTATAATAAAATAACTGATTGCTTCGTTATGCTCGCAATGACGAGAAATAAAAGTGTGTTATTTAAAATCAACGCTATTGAGTATCAATCCAGATGCCGGCGCGATACAGCCTAACACTTCTTTACTCTCAGGAGTTAAACTATGTTTTATATAATCTAAGGTGACTTCTCCCCGACCTAATTCTAATAAAATTCCCATCATTAATCTAATTTGATTCCTCATAAACCCTTTTCCTTTAACACGTAATACATATGAGATTTCTGGAAAAAAATTAGCTGTATAGATTGTGTTTTTAACTAATTCGCAGGTGATTAATGTCCGTTGATAAATTCCGTTATCGGTAGCTTTATAACAATAGCTTTTAAAATTATGAGTGCCTTCAAAAAGTTTCGCCCCTTGTTGCATTAATTCAATATCCAATTCATCTAATATAGTAGTCATTATCGGCGCACAAAAAGGATGTTGTTTTTGTCCATGAGTAAACAAATACAGGTATTCTTTTATTTTTGAACTTTTGATGATATTAAAACTAGAATCTGTAATTTCTTCAATGGATAACGCACGAATATCTTGCGGTAAATTGTGATTAAAAAGCTCTAAAAATGAACTGAAATCATCAATAGGTTTCGTTAAAAATAGCTGAAATGCTGCTGCTTCAGCAGACACCATAGCATCTGTACGACCAGACCCTAAGGTTTTAAATGTAGCACCTTCTAAAATGAAATTTAAAGTGCGATCTATCATTAAATGTATCGTTTTTAATTTAGGCTGTTTTTGCCAACCATGAAAACGATACCCTAGATATTGTACTTTAATAAGATAAAAATATTTCTTTTCATTAAACATCGTAGCAAGTAAACTATTAAATTAATTATTGCAAAATAGTACTGAAGATTTTATAACTGTCTAAACAAAAGATGAACTTTAGGATCATTATAAACCAAATAAAAAAACCTCACAAAATCCTGTGAGGTTTTTAATAATCATGAAGGTATTGTTTAAAGCTTAATATCTTTTGATTTCTCATAGTTAAATAAGTAATCAATATCTAATTCTTGAACTTCCCCTAATGCTTTTAATGCTTTAAAATTAATGTCATTTTTGTTACCGATAACCATAACATTATAGTTTTCTCCTTTGATATTCTTATCAAAAAAATCTTTTAAATCTTTTAAAGTCATATTCTTTATTGTATTATACATTTCTTCTCTATTATCATTATCTATACCTCTATTCTTGAGGCCTTCATAAGCCCAGAATATATTTGATTTTGTAATACGCTGTGCCGCAATTTGTTTTAATGTCGCTTCTTTTGCTTGATTGAATTGGTCTTCAACTTCAGGCATATTTGTCATTAACTCCATCATAGCGTCTACTGCTTGAGGTATTTTATTAGCCTGAGTACCCATATAAGACATCACATAATTTGAATTATTCATTTCACTAGCATTCTGATAACTTGAAAATGCTGAATATGCCAATGACTTAGATTCTCTGATTTCTTGAAATACTATCGATGATAATCCGCTACCAAAATAGGTATTAAATAAGCTTGATGCAGCCATTTTCTTTGGATCGAATTCTGATCCTTTAGCAAGTAATAACATTTCACTCTGAACCATGTCATAATCTACAAAATATACATTACCTCCTGTTTCTAGCTCTAAATATTCTCTTTTTTCTGGATAATCTAGAAGGTTCTCTGTAATTATATGATTTTTATTTAAGGCAGCTATCGCAGATGTTACATCATTTCCATAGTAGAATGCACGTTGCTTAAAATCTTTAATCTCTTTGATTTTCTTTACCAATTCATCTGGTGTAATAGCCTTTAAATCTGAAGCAGAATATATGTTTCTCAATCTAGAATTTTCTCCGTATTTACCATAATTCATTAAGCCATTCCAAAAAATGTTTCCTTTTTGAGTTTTACCATTTTCACGTCCTTTTAATATACTCTCTACATACTTATTATATGTATCCTGATTTGGGACTGCATTACTCCAAAGATGTTCTAATAATGCTAATCCAGATTCTAAATTTTCTTTAAGTCCAGAAATACCTATATATGTTTTGTCATTTGTAGCACTTACGTAATAATTTACACCAATTTTATAAAACTCTTGTTTTAATTGTTCTGATGTGTATTTATCTGTTCCCAAATAGTTTAGATATCCTGCGGCTAATGATACTTTGCGATCATGATCTCTTCCCATATCAAAAATGATATTTAAATTAAAGATATCGTTATTAGGGTTTTTTATATAAGATACTTTTATACCATTATCTGTTTCTGTTTCTTTAATAGCAGTTTTGTAATCTATAAATTGTGGTTTTAAAGAAGATGACTTTTGGCTATTAAAGATTTTTAAGAATCCTGACTCTTTATCTCTATTAAGTTCAATTGGTGTAATATCAGGGTTTTTAACTTTTACGATAGATTTATCTTCTCCTTTTATTTTATGCACTTCCACATAATTATTCCCGTAAAAGATATTTGCAAAATCAACTACATCCTGTTTAGTAATATTTTTCATTTCATCCAGCATTAATAAACGGCTTTTCCAATCTTGAAATCCAATAAATGCATCTAAATACGCATAAGCTGTAGAAGACGCATTCTCATATTGACTTATTTGTGATAAACGGAGATCGTTTACTACTGCATCTAGCAACCAGTCTTCAAATTCTCCTTTTTTTATTTTTTCAATTTGAGTTAGTAATAAATTTTTAACTTCATCTAAACTCTGATCTGTTTTTGGTACTCCTTGTAATAAATGAAATCCATAATCATTATCAAAATTAGTAGATGTATATGCGTCTTGCACTAATTGCTTTTGATTAAGATTAAGATCTATTAACCCTGCTTGAGAATTATTTAACATATAATCTATTAATGTTAACATCACCTCTTGGTTTGAACCTTTTCCTTTCGCCCTAAAAGCAAGAGAAATTGATTCTGAAGTTGGTCCATAAACTTCTTTTTTAATAGGTTTAATAATTGGATCTAGTTTTTCAAAATTAGGATGTATTACTTCTTTTTCTTCATAGTCTCCAAAAGCAGTATTTACTTTACTTATCGTTTTTTCAAAATCAATATCTCCAACTAAAATAATTGCCATATTATTTGGGACATAGTATTTATTGAAATATCCATGTATAGATTCCATTGAAGGATTCTTAAGGTGTTCTGAGATTGCAATAGTAGATTGTGTTCCATAAGGATGTTTAGAGAACAACCCTTCTAGCATTGCAAAGTATTGCTTACGAGAATCGCTATCTTGTCCTCTATTGAACTCTTCATAAACCGCCTCTAGTTCTGTATGAAACAAACGTAATACTAATTTGCTAAAACGTTCGCTTTCTATCATTAACCATTTGTCTAATTCATTAGATGGAATTTTATTAACATATACAGTTTGCTCATTTGAAGTAAAAGCGTTAGTGCCTTCAGCACCTAATGATCTTACCATTTTATCATATTCATTTGCAATTGCAAATTTTGAAGCTTCTAAAGATTTTTGATCTATAGTTTTATAGATTTCTTTTTTCTTTTCAGGGTTTTGTTCTTTCTTATGAGTTTCATAGAGGTCAGATATTTCTTTTATGAGATTTTTCTCTGTATCAAAATCAGTAGTTCCTATTTCATCAGTGCCTTTGAACACCATATGTTCTAAATAATGAGCTAAACCTGTATTATCTGCAGGATCATAAGTAGATCCAGCTCTAACAGCAACTAGCGTTTGAATTTTTGGCTCTTCTTCATTTTTACCTAAATAGACTTTAAGTCCATTATCTAGTGTATAAAGCCGTAAACCAGTAGGGTCATTTTCAACTGCTTCATATTTAAAGCCATTAGCATCAGTTTGTGATTTTAATGCATAAGCGTAATCTTTGTTTTCTTTGTGTTTACAGCTAAAGCAGAAGAATATAACAAGGAGTAATACAATTTTTTTAATATGTTTCATAAGAATTGGTTTTTGTTATAAATAGAAAAATCCGTTAACTAATTTAAAGTTAACGGATTAATAACGATAAGGTTTTGTGTTTATTTTAACATTAATTAACCTAAAACTTCGGCTACTTTTTTACCTATTTCAGCAGGAGAATTTACAACATGAATACCACATTCATTCATGATGCGTTTTTTTGCTTGTGCAGTATCGTCACTACCTCCAACAATGGCACCCGCATGACCCATTGTACGCCCTGCAGGAGCAGTTTCTCCAGCAATAAAACCTACTACAGGTTTCTTACTTCCACTTTCTTTATACCATTGTGCAGCATCGCTTTCTAATTGACCACCTATCTCACCAATCATCACTACACATTCTGTTTCTGGGTCATTGATTAGCATTTCAACAGCTTCTTTAGTTGTTGTTCCAATTATTGGATCACCACCAATACCAATGGCAGTAGTGATTCCTAAGCCTTGTTTTACAACTTGGTCAGCAGCTTCATAGGTTAATGTTCCTGATTTAGATACAATCCCTACATTTCCTTTTTTAAATACAAATCCTGGCATAATACCAACCTTTGCTTCTTCTGGAGTAATTACCCCAGGACAATTAGGACCTACTAAACGACATTTTTTTCCTTTAATATAATCTGAAGCTTTAATCATATCAGCAACAGGAATTCCTTCAGTAATTGTAATGATCACTTTAATCCCCGCATCAGCAGCTTCCATAATGGCATCAGCAGCAAATGCTGGTGGCACAAAAATTATAGTGGTGTCTGCACCAACTTGTTTTACAGCTTCCTCAACTGTATTAAATACAGGCTTATCTAAATGTGATTGCCCGCCTTTACCTGGAGTAACTCCACCTACAACATTAGTTCCGTATTCAATCATTTGACTTGCGTGAAATGTGCCTTCACTACCTGTAAATCCTTGAACTATAATTTTTGAATCTTTATTTACTAAAACGCTCATTATTACTTTTTAAATTATATTAATTAAGACGCGGCAAAATTAAACTTTTACCACCTATTTTAAACTATTTTTATTTATTTATTTCTAAGTACGAATTTAAACTATGTTCACTTTCGTCTGCAGATTGACTTATTTCAAATCCCTTAAACAATTTTCCGTCTTTCACTTCCCAAATAGTAATAAAATGAGCTAAAGCAGTTTCATTATTTGCATTTTCTATTGGTGTTACAAAAAGTGTATACCTAGTTGTAACGTATGCGCCATCTTCTAAAAGATGACTTATATGAAATCTAACTGTTTGATAAGACGTTGCAATATCTTTAAGTAATGTAGATATCTCTTCAATATTTAGTTTGGTATATCCTCTAGTGCTATGCCAGTTTAACTCGCAATCTGGGTGTAAAAATTCCTTATAACCATCTATGCCTACTTCAGAAATATCTAAATTATAAAATGCTCTTACTATGTTTTTAGGAGATTTATTCATTCCTCTTTTTCCTTTAATAATTGTAATATCTCTGGTATTTGTCGTATTGCAGCAATTTCCTTATATTTTTTTCTAAAATCATCAGCAGGAATTCCAAAATAACTTTTACCCCCTTCTAAAGATTTACTTACTCCTGCCTTAGCAGAAATAATTGCTTTTTTGCCGATGGTGACTCCGCTAGTAATACCTACTTGTCCCCAAATAGTCACTTCATCTTCAATAATAGTACAGCCAGCAATACCTACTTGAGAGGCTATTAAACATTTTTTTCCGATAACTGTATCGTGTCCTACATGAACTTGATTATCTACTTTAGTTCCCTCTTTTATTGTCGTGTCTCCAGTAACCCCCCTATCAATAGAACATAATGCACCTAAATCTACATTATTCTCAATAACAACTCGTCCTCCAGAGATTAATTGATCAAATCCTTCTGGTCTATTTTTATAATAAAACGCACTTCCTCCTAATACAGTTCCTGAATGAATGATGACATTGTCACCAATAATAGTATCATCATAAATGCTCACATTAGAATGTATGGTGCAGTTTTTACCAATAACAACATTATTACCTACAAAACAATTTGGTTGAATTACAGAACCCTGACCTATAGTTGCAGTTTCAGATATATTTTGGGCTGAAGATTGAAAAGGTTTGAAGTAGTTAGTTAGTTTATTAAAGTCTCTAAAAGGGTCATCAGAAATTAATAAAGCTTTTCCATCTGGGCATTCTACTTCTTTATTGATTAGAATAACAGTAGCGGCAGATTCTAATGCCTTATCATAATATTTAGGATGATCAACAAATACAATATCGCCAGGTGTTACCACATGGATTTCATTCATGCCTTGTACAGGGAAATTTGTATTTCCTTTAAATTGAGAGCCAATAATAGTTGCTATCTGTTCTAGAGTATGCGTTTGTGGGAATTTCATAGGTTAATTTTAATTATTTAAAACAACAAAACTACTCTTTAATACGCTCTTTATAAGTTCCTTTTTCAGTTTCTACTTTAATTTTATCTCCTTCATTAATAAACAAAGGCACCATAACCGTTGCTCCTGTTTCAACCGTTGCTGGCTTTGTAGCATTAGTAGCTGTATTACCTTTTACACCGGGTTCAGTTGCTGTTACTTCAAGAATAACACTTGCAGGCATATCTACAGATAAAGGCGCATTGTCTTCAGAATTTATGATTACAGTCACGATTTCCCCTTCCTTCATTAATTCAGGTTTATCTAAAGCAGCTTCAACTAATTGAATTTGTGTATAGTCTTCTTGATTCATAAAATGATAAAAATCTCCATCATTATATAAAAATTGAAATTTATGAGTTTCAACACGAACATCCTCTAATTTGTGTCCAGCAGAAAAGGTATTATCAATTACTTTTCCGTTAGTGACACTTTTTAATTTTGTTCTTACAAACGCAGGCCCTTTCCCTGGTTTTACGTGTAAAAATTCAATGATTTTATAAATATCATGATTATATTTAATACATAATCCGTTTCTTATATCTGATGTACTTGCCATAATTTTTGGTTTGTTTTTAATTTGATTTAAAATAGCCTTTCATGATACCACGATGAGAGTTTTTAATAAATTGAAGAATCTCATCACGCTCTGGAGTGGCTTCCATTTCAGCTTCAATAATTTCTGAAGCTTGACTATTATTATAATTTTTTTGATAAAGAAGTCTGTATATATTTTGAACTTCTCGTATTTTTTCTGATGAAAAACCTCTTCGCCTTAACCCTACAGAATTAATGCCTACATAAGATAATGGTTCTCGAGCAGCTTTTACAAATGGAGGGACATCTTTACGAACTAATGATCCTCCTGTAACAAAAGCATGATTACCAATAGAACAAAATTGATGCACAGCTGTCATACCTGCTAAAACTACATAATCACCTACATTAATATGTCCTGCTAATGTACTATTATTAGAAAAAATACAATTATCGCCAACAATACAGTCATGAGCGATGTGGCAATACGCCATTATTAAGCAGTTATTACCGATAACTGTTTTCATTTTGTCTGTAGTCCCTCTATTAATGGTAACACACTCTCTTATAGTAACATTATCCCCTATTACCGTAAGTGTATCTTCATCTTTATACTTTAAATCCTGAGGAATACCTGAAATTACTGCTCCAGGGAAAATATTACAGTTTTTTCCAATACGCGCACCTTCCATAATGGTCACATTGGAGCCTATCCATGTTCCCTCTCCAATAACAACATTGTTATTAATTGTTGCAAAAGGTTCAATAACTACGTTTTTGGCAATTTTAGCGCCAGGATGAACGTATGCTAGTGGTTGATTCATAAAATTTAATTTTTATTCTTTACAATTTGAGCCATTAATTCTGCTTCTGTAGCTAGTTTCCCATTGGTATATGCATAGCCTTGCATATGACAAATCCCTCTTCGGATTGGCGTTAATAATTCTAATTTGAATATTAATGTATCTCCTGGAACTACTTGTTGTTTAAATTTAACTTTATCTATTTTTATAAAAAATGTTAAATAATTTTCTGGATCTGGAACAGTGCTTAATACTAAAACACCTCCAGCTTGAGCCATAGCTTCTATCTGTAAAACTCCAGGCATTACAGGTGCACCAGGAAAATGACCAACAAAAAATGGTTCATTCATAGTAACATTTTTAACACCGACTACATGATTATCAGAAAGTTCTAAAATTTTATCTACTAATAAAAATGGAGGTCTATGCGGGAGCATATTCATGATTTGATTTACATCCATTAAAGGAGGCTTATTCAAATCTACATTAGGCACATTATTTCGTTTTTCTATTTTTATAAGTTTAGCCATTTTTTTTGCAAACTGAGTATTTACAAAATGACCAGGTTTATTAGCAATTACTTTTCCTCTAATACGAGTACCTATTAAAGCTAAATCACCAATAACATCTAATAATTTATGTCGTGCAGCTTCATTGGGGTGATGCAGTGTTAAATTGTCTAAAATCCCGTTAGGCTTTATAGTAATATTATCCTTTTTAAATGCAACTTTTAAGCGCTCCATAGTTTCTTTAGACAATTCTTTATCTACATATACTATAGCATTATTTAAATCACCTCCTTTTATTAAGCCATGCTCTAATAGCATTTCAATTTCATGCAAGAAGCTAAATGTTCTAGAATCTGATATTTCTTCTTTAAAATCTGATAGATGCTGCAGCATCGCATTTTGAGTACCTAACACTTTAGTACCAAAATCTACCATAGTTGTAACCTGATATTCATCTGAGGGGATTACAGTAATTTCACTTCCTGAATTTTCATCTACATACGAAATTACTTCTTTAACAACATACTCTTCTCTAAACTGTTCTTGATCTACAATCCCAGCAGATTCAATAGCTTCAATAAAATATTTGGATGACCCATCCATAATAGGGGGTTCTGAAGCATTCAATTCTAAGATCACATTGTCAACTTGTAAGCCAACCAATGCAGCTAACACATGTTCACAAGTTTGTATTTTAACCCCATTTTTTTCTAAACAAGTTCCGCGTTGTGTATTTGTAACATAATTAGCATCAGCTTCTATAATAGGACACCCTTCTAAATCAATTCTCTTAAAAGCATATCCACTATTCTCTGAAGCAGGTTTAAATACAAGCGTTACATTTTTACCAGTATGAAGTCCAACTCCTTTTAGCGAAACTTCTTTAGCGATAGTAGTTTGTTTAACTTGGGTTTTAATCATTATTGTTGAGTTTTTTTTCTAAATTATTTATCGTCTTCATGATTTTAGGTAAATTTTTGAAGTATACATAAGATTTGTTCCAATCTCCATATGCAAATGAAGGCGATCCTTGCAATACTTCACCGTCCTTTACATTCCTTCCAATACCAGATTGTGCTTGTACTTTCACATTATTACCAATTGTAATATGTCCTGCCATACCAACTTGCCCTCCTATTTGACAATTTTCACCTATTTTAGTAGATCCAGCAATTCCTGCTTGTGCAGCAATGACTGTATTTTTACCAATTTCAACATTATGAGCAATTTGAATTTGATTGTCGAGTTTTACTCCTTGTCTAATTACAGTAGAACCTAAAGTAGCTCTATCAATGGTAGTTGCAGCACCAATATCTACATAATCTTCTAAAATAACATTTCCTATTTGAGGAACTTTTGAATATTCCCCTTTTTCATTTGGCGCAAATCCAAATCCATCAGCACCTATTATTGCTCCTGAATTTAAAACACAATTATTACCTATAATACACTCATGATAAATTTTTACTCCAGCAAAAACAGTAACATTATCTCCTATTTCAACATTATCACCAATATAACTATTTGGATAAATTTTGACGTTATCACCAATTTTCACATTATCCCCGATATACGAAAACGCTCCTAAATATATGTTTTCACCATAACTAGCAGATTCAGAAATAAAACTAGGTTGCTCTATTCCAGATTTATTCATTTTAATCTGATTATAATATTCTAACAACTTAGAAAATGCTTTATAAGCATCTTCTACTTTTATTAAAGTAGTGTCTATTTCAGATTCTGGTTCAAAATCATTATTTACAATAGCTATAGATGCTTTTGTATTATATATATAATGTGTGTATTTTGGATTTGCTAGAAATGTAAGAGACTCTTTAACTCCTTCTTCAATTTTTGCTAGTTTAGAAACTTCCTCGCTAGGATTTCCAACGACTTCACCTTCTAAAATTTCGGCTATTTGTGCTGCAGTAAATTTCATTATTCGCAAAAGTATAAAAAATGCATTAAAGTTTATCCTTTGGATAACATATATAATATTTAGTCACTGGTTTCGACAAAACTTTTAAGTTTAATAAATCTGAAGCCTTCACAATATCAGCAATTTTCCCTGTTTTGTATAAAATATTAATATTCTGTTTTTCTAATTGATATGCTTGATTAGTAATATCACCATGGAACACAAAATACTCTGCTTCTTCCGTAGATATATTATATTTATTTATCAAATTTGAAATATGCTTTTCCATCTTTTTAGTTTTGATAGGTATATTTTTAATTTTCACTTTTAAAAGATCACGGTTCACAATCATGTGACAGAGATTTTTTAGTACAAAATCATCATGAAATTGCCACTCTTTCATTGCTGAAATAATATCGTAATCATCTAATTGTGAAAAGGTGTTTAATACTTCTAAATTAAATTGTTTTTTATTAACATCTTTCTTTAAGAAAAAATCTAAAGAACTACTTGCTTTTAAAACAAGACCTTGCTTAGTTAGCTCTTTTGCACGTTGTAATACACGAATTAATAATTGTTCAGCAACTAAACTTGTTTTATGTAAGTAGACTTGCCAATACATTAATCGTCTAGCAGTTAAAAATTTTTCTACAGAATAAATTCCTTTCTCTTCTACAACCAATTCGTCTTCTACAACATTGAGCATCGTTATTAAACGTTCACTATTAATATTACCTTCTGCAACTCCTGTGTAAAAACTATCTCGTTTCAAATAATCTGCTCTGTCCATATCAAATTGACCAGAAATAAGTTGATACATAAATTTCCTGTGATAATGACCTTTAAATATTTGTATAGCCAGCGTTAATTTTGAGTTAAACTCTGCATTTAATTGTTCCATAAACAGCAGTGAAACCTCTTCATGAGTAATATCGTTTACAATACTATGCTCCATTGCATGGCTAAAAGGACCATGCCCAATATCATGCAATAAAATAGCGATAAGCAACCCATTTTCTTCATCATCAGAAATTGCAACTCCTTTAAACCGAAGGATTCTTACTGTATTCTGCATTAAATGCATACACCCTAAAGCATGATGAAATCGAGTATGATGAGCACCTGGATAAACTAAATATGATAAACCCATTTGGGTAATTCTACGCAAGCGTTGAAAATAACGATGTTCAATTAAATCAAAAATTAACGAATTTGGTATTGTAATAAATCCGTAAATTGGGTCGTTAAATATTTTGAGTTTGTTTTTAGAATCCATCAGTAAAATTATGAATTAATATTGCTGAAAATAGTTTAATTACAAACATAGAAATGTTACTTAAAAAAATTATACAATTACAAATATATGAACAACATAAACATTCTTTGGGTCGATGATGAAATAGATTTATTAAAACCACATATTCTATTTTTAGAGAAAAAGAATTAT
>CAZECB010000021.1:0-12127 GCA_964510745.1 uncultured Flavobacteriaceae bacterium
CAATTGCTCAATTAATTCTTGAGCGTCTTCTCTTGCTTCTGGAAAAGAAATATAAAATCCTTTCCCGATCTCCCAAGAAAAAGCAATACCAACTAATTCGGCAGTTATGGCATTTAAACCTGTAGTCTCAGTATCAAAACAAACTGAAGTTTGTGATAGAAGTTGTTTTATAAATAACTTTGTTGCCATACCAGGAGCTACACTTTGATAAAAATGAGAAGTTGTTTTAGCTGTATTTCTGTTAAATGTATTTTCTATTGTAGCATCTTCTGATGAAGTATCTCCTCCAAATAATGAAAATTGCCCCGCTCCAGCAGAAGTTTCTTTTTTAGGGATTGTTTTAGTTTCTGGAGTGGTTCCATTTGTAGCAATTGATGTTTCAGGAGCAAATGTTTTTGTAAAATTATCAATAAGGCGTCTAAACTCTAATTCTTCAAAAATAGTTTTCACCCCATTAACATCTGGCTGAGACATTTCAAAATCTTCTGAATTAAAATCAACAGGGACATCTAATATTATGGTGGCAAGTTCTTTTGATAGTAAGCCTAGCTCTTTTGAAGCTTCAACCTTTTCTTTCATTTTTCCTTTAAGTTCATGGGTGTTTGCTAATAAACCTTCCATACTCCCATACGCTGCTAAGAATTTCTTAGCTGTTTTTTCACCAACACCTGGAAGTCCAGGGATATTATCTGCAGAATCTCCCATCATCCCCAAAAAATCAATCACTTGCTCTGGACGTTCTACTTCAAATTTTTTCTGAACTTCTGGAATCCCCCAAGTTTCATATCCCCCACCAAACATAGGGCGATACATAAAAATATTATCGCTAACCAGTTGTGCAAAATCTTTATCAGGAGTTACCATAAACGTTTGATAGCCTTCTTTTTCAGCTTTTTTAGCTAGTGTCCCTATCACATCATCTGCTTCAAAACCTTCTTTAACCATAATAGGAATATGCATGGCTTCCAAAATATTATAAATATAAGGCACTGCAATTTTTATAGCTTCTGGTGTTGCATCCCTATTGGCTTTATATTCTGGAAATATCTCATTTCTACTTACACTACCGCCTTTATCAAAACATACTGCTAAATGATCTGGACGTTCACGTTTTATAACATCTAATAAGGAATTGGTAAACCCTAAAATAGCAGATGTGTCTAAGCCTTTAGAATTGATTCGAGGGTTTTTAATGAAGGCATAATATCCACGAAAAATAAGAGCATAAGCATCTATAAGAAAAAGTCTTTTTTGGTCTGACATGTTGTGTTTTATTGAAGACTATAAAACTACAAAACTTATCTGGCGAATTGAAATTTATTAGGGAATACTATGTTTAATGTTATGCATAAAAAAAGAGAACTATTATTAGCTCTCTTTTTTTCTATGGGCAATAAGTACCAACTTAGACTAATACTGTTTCTTTACATCTTAAATCTAAACTTTTAATATAAGCTTTAATACTAATGATGTCTTTACTTTTTTTATAAGTGAAATCAACACTTTGTACTTTAGGGTTAGCACTGATAGGATCTATTTTTTTAATTGCAACTTCTAATTTTTCTATTTTAAGAGTTGAAATCTCAATATTCTTTTCTGTAGTAATAGTTTGATTTTGACCAAATGCTAAACTAGGGGCGATGAAAAGAGCTAATATGATTAATAATTTATACATTACTATTTTTTGTAGGTTTCGAAGGCAAATAAAGCTCATATCTTAAATAGCAATGAATAAAATTGTCAAAATGTACCAAAAACTAGTTTATGGAACTAAAAAGGCATAAATTACCGATAAACTACACTTTTTATATCGTTAGATAGTATTTTGTATATCAGTTGTTTGTATACAAATAATCGATAAAAAGAATATATTAAGCATTAGTTATGCTCTAGGGTGGTAATAAAACCCAGGTTTTACATTAAGATTTTCTTTGTTTTGATATTTCATATAAGTAAACCCTTCATGAATACAATAAGAACCTGTATTTCCTGCTTTGTCCATAGCGATGTACGCAATTTGAAAATCTTTATAACGATCATTCTTAGTTACGATTCTACGAATAGCTTCTTCACAAGCTTCTTGAGGACTCATTCCGTTTCGCATTAATTCTACAATAAGGAAACTCCCCACAGTTTTCATAACTTCTTCTCCCATTCCAGTAGCTACAGCACCTCCAACTTCATTATCAATAAAAAGTCCAGAACCTATAATTGGAGAATCTCCAATACGCCCTTTCATTTTATAAGATAATCCAGAAGTGGTACAAGCACCAGCAATATCACCATCTTTATCTATGGCTAACATTCCAATAGTATCGTGGTTTTCAATATTAATAATAGGCTTGTATTCTGGTGATTTTTTCCATTCTTCCCAAGCTAATCGAGATTCTTCAGTTAATAAATTTTCTTTCTTAAACCCTTGAGAGTACCCAAATTCTTCAGCACCTTCACCTGCAAGCATGACGTGAGGAGTGTCTTCCATAACTTTTTTAGCTAACGCAGCTACATTGGTAATGGTGTTTACATAAACTACGGCACCACAATCACCTTCAGGATTCATCACACACGCATCTAAAGTCACATTTCCCTCTCTGTCAGGAGCTCCACCTTTACCTACTGTAGTGTTTTTTAAATTTTCTTCTTCTACTTCAACACCAGAAATAACAGCATCTAATGCCGGCTTTCCTTTAGCTAACTCTTCACCAGCTTTAGCATTGGCAGCTGTAAATTGCCACGTACATATAGCAATTGGGAATTTTGATTTGTCTATAGTCATTTTTTTATTTTGCTCTTCTTTTGATGATGTAGATTTCTCTGAAGAATCTTCACAACTCGCTAATGTTGTTCCAACAGCTAATCCAACTCCAGATAATGAGGCATTTTTTATAAAATTTCTACGTTCCATAGTTATCCTAATTTTTAATTAATTGATATCTCATCTATAAAAATCCAACTTCTTCCATTATACGAATGCCCTATATGCCATTCAGGAAGTTCTCCTAATGGTTTTGCAATCACTTTTACGTACCGTGCTTTTCTTGAAGAAATTTTTGCATTGATACGTTTCACTTCTGAACTTTGTGCTGGAGTGACTTCTGGAAGTTTAATATTTTTGGCAAGATTAAATTTTTTGCCATCTGTTGAAGTTAAATAAGTTACTTCTGTTGGAAGAAAAATCCAAGGACCTTGATCATTTAAAAAGCCTGTTTCAATTTCATTAATTGTTTTTTCACTTCCTAAATCAATTGTAACAATAACATCTCTATTATGATACCCTTGCCAAATACCTGTTCTATAATCTGTGCCACCTCTAATACCATCAATTAGTGCATTATTACCACCACCACTATAACGTTGTGCATATTCAGTTTGTAGATTGATACTTACATTAGGATCAATTTTATAAAATTGAGTTTCAATAATATTACTCTTGACCCCATCTTTTTCAGCATAAGTCATCAGCATTGATGCTTTATTTAATGTAAAAGGCGTTTCATATTTTTTATAACCAGAGTCATCTATTTGATAAAAAATATCAGTACCAGTTTCTGCGTTGCTTAGAATAACTTCAGTATTTCCTTTAAAGGCGATATCCCCTTTTTGAATATAAGGTGATACAACAATAGGATGTTCTTCAATGGTAGTCATAGGTTCTTGACCTTCTTTAGAACCCCAATTAGCAGGTTGATTTGTCATCTGAAATACTAATGAACCTCCATTAATAATCTCATCATGATTTAAATACGTTCTGTTTAATTTTTTCCCGTTTAGAGTTGCTGATTCAATATATTTATTTGAATCTGAATTGTTCTTTGCTTCGATTGTAAATATATTTCCGTTTTCAAGATTAATACTTGCTTTATTAAATAGAGGTTTTCCTATTATATATTTATTGGATCCTGGTGTTACTGAATAAAATCCCATAGAACTCAATACATACCAAGCACTCATTTGCCCGCAATCTTCATTACCAGAAATACCATCGGGCTCATTAGTATATAATTCTGTTAATATTTGATGTACTTTTTCTTGGGTTTTATGAGGCTTGTTTACAAAATTATAGAGGTAAGCCATATGGTGACTGGGCTCATTACCATGTGCATATTGTCCAATTAAACCTGTAATATCAACTTGATTGCCACCAATCAAGTCATTTTTAGCTGTAAATAATGCATCTAATTGATCTTCTAAACCTTTTTTACCTCCTAGCAAATTAATAAATCCATTGACGTCTTGCGGAACATAAAAACTATATTGCCAAGAGTTAGCCTCTGTATAATTAAAATTGACTTCATAAGGGTTAAAGGGTGTAAACCATGTGTTTCTAAGACGCCCTCTCATAAATTTTGTCTGCGGGTCAAATACATTTTTGTAAGATTGTGCACGCTGGATATAGGTTTTGAAATCTTCCGTTTTACCCATTTCTTTTGCCATTTGTGCAATCGCCCAATCATCAAAAGCATATTCTAGCGTTTTTGAAACCGATTCACTTTCTTCTTCTACAGGAATATAACCTTTGTTTTTATAGGATGCTAACCCTAATTTATCTTGACTTGCACTGTGTTTCATGGCTTTAAAGGCTTTTTCAACGTCAAAACCCCTTATTCCTTTAAGGTAAGCATCTGCAATTACAGGAACCGAATGATACCCAATCATACAATGCGTATAATTACCAGCTAAATCCCAAATAGGCATAATACCACCTTCATCATATTTACTTAAAAATGTATTGATAAAATCGTTAGTTCTGTTTGGTTCTATAATAGTATATAACGGATTAGCACCTCTATAGGTATCCCAAAGCGAAAACACAGAGTAATAATTGAACTCTTTAGTTTGATGGATGCCTAAATCCATGCCTCGGTAACGCCCGTCAATGTCTTGATATAGATGAGGAGCTAACATAGTATGATATAAAGCAGAATAAAAATTGGTTTTATAATCTAGATTATCACTCTCAATAACAATTTTTTCTAGTTGTTGTTCCCAAGTGTTTTGCGCATTAGTTTTAATTTCATCAAACGATTTTGAAACAATTTCTTGTTCTAAATTATTTTTTGCTCCAGCTTCATCTACAGAAGAGATAGCGGCTTTAATTTCAAGAATAGTTCCCGTAGAAACATCAAACTCAAAAGCAGCTTTTACTTTAGTACCTTCTGCATTATCATCTAATAAAGTGACTTTTGTATAAGGTTTTGAAAATTGAATGTTATAAAATAAGTATTGTTTTTGAGCCCAAGCTTGTGAATGTCTATATCCAGAAATTTCAGTTTTAGAGACTAAATTGAGTTTTGAACCTAAAACTTTATCACGATGTTCCAAATCTAAAATCACAATTTGCTTTGTATTTTCAGGAAATGTGTACTTATGAATACCACTTCGAGGAGCTACAGTTAATTCTACATCAATATTTGTGGTATCTAAATGTACTTTATAAAGACCAGCTTCAGCAACTTCATTATCATGAGAAAAATGAGCACGATAACCTTCTTTCCCATCTGCGCCATTATTAAATACTACTTTATTGGTTGGCATTAGTAAGATGTCCCCGTAGTCTGAAATTCCTGTTCCGCTTAAATGAGTATGGGAGAATCCATAAATATATTCATCATCGTAATGATACCCTGAACAACCATCCCAACCTTCTAGTCGTGTATCAGGACTTAATTGCATCATCCCAAATGGCATTGTAGCACCAGGATAAGTATGTCCATGACCACCTGTACCAATAAATGGATTGACATATGAGACTAAAGTTTGATCTTTTTTAGCTGCTTCTATGTTAGATTTACCAGAGCAATTATATAAAAATATAAATGCTAGTAGATAGATATGCGATAATTTCATGAGTGAGTTTTATAGAACTGGAAAGATAAAAAATCTTTTACTATAGTTGAATAAATTTTAACAACCTAATAAACTATCTAATAACTTTATTATACTTAAAAAAACTCGAATACTGCATAATTGCAAGGAAATGTTATCTTTGTACTCTTATAGTTGATTAAAAACTTTAAATAATGTCAAAATTTGGAGAACTTATAGATGTTAATATTCCTGTTCTGTTAGACTTTTTTACAGAATGGAATGAACAATCTACACTAATGCATGCTGTTTTAAGAGATGTAGCTGCTGCACTTGGTGATAAAGCCAAAGTGATAAAAATTGATGTTGATAAAAACAAAGATTTAGCAGAAGCACTTCGCATAAAAGGATTACCTACATTAATTATTTATAAAAATGGGGAAATGAAATGGCGTCAGAGTGGTGAACAGGATGCCAATACACTTATTGGACTTGTTTCGGAATACGTTTAAAAACAAATCCTTTTTCACTAAAATGTTCTAGTACTTTAGGCAATGCATATTGCATGTTTTGTGATGCTTTAAAACTATCATGAAATACAATAATGTCACCAGGCGATGTATTGTCAATAACATTAGTCAAGCATTTTTCTTTAGTTATTTTTTTATCCCAATCTACAGATAAAATTTTCCACATAATTATTTCATACCCTTTTTGAAGTAATTGCTTTGCCTGTTTGCGTTTTATTTGCCCATAAGGTGGTCTAAATAATACTGTATCTATTCCTAACTCATTAAAAACAGCATCTGTTTTATTGACATTATTTATATAAGCTTTTGTTTTTGTACGCCAACCTTTTAGATGGCTGTAGGTGTGATTTCCTATAGAATGTCCTTCAGATATTATGCGTTTAAAAATTTCGGGATATGCTTTTACATTTTTACCAATACAGAAAAAAGTTGCTTTAGCATTGTATTGTTTTAAAACATCAAGCGTCCAGTTGGTAATTTCTGGAGTAGGACCGTCATCAAAAGTGAGATAAAGCGTTTTGTTATTAGATGCATATTCCCAAACTAAGCTTGGGAATATTTTTTTTATAAATTTTGAAGTTTTTACAGGCGTAAAATTCACAATTAATTTTCAGGTTCTATAACAGTAGTATCTGTATTTAAAAGATCTTTATCTATATTAATAGGAAGTGACTCTTCTTCTTTTAAGTCATTATCATCCCCAAAAAAATGTTTGAATCTTGAAACATAATCATTGTAAGTTTGCATTTCAGTAGATACAAAATTTTCATCATCATAAGTAATTGTAATATCAACTAAGTTTTTGTAAAGTTGAATATCAGAATAGATGTCTGAGAAATACTCCTCTTGCTTGTCTATAGGTAGTGTACTGTAGTAGTTTAACTTTTCTTTATATTTTTGAGACACATCATTATATAAATTACGTCCTTTTTCTTTAGCACCTACTTGATAATAAGCACCAATATAAGGCTCTAATAATGTATAGAAGCCAAAAGCATCAACAGGAGTATTATGCATTGCAATATCAGCAATTTCTTCGGCTTTTTCATTTTGACCTTCAGCAATAAGCCCTTCAATTAATCGTGCTAAATTACCTCTGTCTGTAATTCCGTTTTGACGTGTTTGGATATCATGATAAATATCTTCACCACTGTTACCCCAGTCCCATTTTTTTACTAAGTCATACATAAGTTCTGTGTCTACTCGACCCATATCAAAAGGATTTGCACGATCAACTGGATTTTTAATAGGAACAAGTTTATAACATAAACCATCTAATTGAAGATAGTCTTTCATCCAAATATAATCGTCATCACCAAATGAACCTCCTGTAAAATAAATAGGGCGTTCCCAGTTATTATTTGCTATTATATCTAGCATTAATAAACGATTTTTGTAAACAGCATTGCCTTTTATTTTAAAATCTAAAAAATCTACAATCTCATCAGCATCTTTTTGCTTTACAACGCCATTTTTCAAAACGGTATTTTTATTTACAGGAACCCTGATGTGTTCTGCAGGGAAATAATAACGATTAAGATCTTGAGATGGGTAACGCCTAGTTTCTCTACCTTCTTGTTCATAAATAAACTTCATTTTGGTGCGCTCATCATCACTAGCAATAAAATCTATCAATTCCTTAATTAATAAAGTGTCTTTTTTAATTAAACTTTTTACAATAGGATTATCTGCTTGGTTAATCACAACATCTCTAGTTCCAAACCGATACTTGTCATGTGTTAACTGTGAAGGAATGGGATCACTAGTATAAGCTTTACGTTTCATTTGGTCGATATACCAATCGGTTTGAAATAAACTGGTGTTAACGACACGCACATCTCTACGAACACCTTCAATTTCTTGAAGATACCATAATGGGAACGAATCATTATCACCAATAGTAAATAAAATGGCATTAGGAGCACAAGATTCTAAATATTTTCTAGCATTTGCGTTAGCAGTTCTTTTACCAGAACGGTCGTGATCATCCCAATTATTTGCAGCTAAAATTCCAGGCACTAATATTAAACAAACTAAAGTGACTGCTGGTGCTAATAATTTTTGTTTTGAGACTTTACTAATAAAAGTCTGTAAGGCATAAGCACCAAATCCAATCCAAATGGCAAAGACGTAAAATGATCCTACCACAGAGTAATCACGCTCACGAGGTTCAAAGGGACGTATATTAGTATATACTTGTATAGCGATTCCCGTAAACAAGAAAAATACCAGCATGGTCCAGAATAGTTTTCGATCTGAGTTAAACAAAAAGAAAAACCCAATTAACCCCAATAAAAAAGGTAAAAAATAATATGTGTTCCTAGCTTTATTATTAATTACATCACTAGGTAAATTGTCTTGAGAAATCCCCAAATGCAACTCATCAATAAATTGTATACCGCTAATCCAATTTCCATGATCGTCATATCGTCCTTGAATATCATCTTGACGTCCTGTGAAATTCCACATAAAATAACGCCAGTACATATAACCCAATTGGAATTCTATCATAAACCTTACATTGTCTATAAACGATGGTTTTTCAATGTCAAGGATTTGAGCATTCTGCCTTAAAAACGTATGATAATCTTCATAATCCACCCTGCCAGAATTCACTTTTTCAATAAAGTTAGAAACCTTAGCTCGATCCTTATTTACTAAGTTACTAGCTAATTGACTTGCTTCTTCTTCATCAAAACCTCCATTTCTTGCTTGACTATAATAACTTGAAGCTAAATCTGCTTTTAAGTTAAAATTTAAATAGCCAGTGAAACGCATATAGCCTTCAGCATGCTCATGACTATGCATTCTTGGAAGTATAGAAGCATGCTCAGAATTATATCGTTGATTTGCATTTTTGTAGTCATTTACAATAATATACTTACCTTGATCAATATCTTTTTCATACTTAGGTTTAGCATCTTCATAAGGATTGTCTTCATCTAAACTAGCATATTGATCTGTAAACTGAGGCCCGTAAAATAAATGTGTTTTAGGGTACTGCTCTAAATTATAGTAGGCTAGTAGTTCTCTCGCACTTGATGGATTATTTTCATTGATAATTACATTAGCATTAGCGCGAATAGGAAGCATCATCCATGATGAAAATCCTACAAAAATAAAAAGTAAACAGAGTACTAAAGTATTAGCAAGTTTATATTGTTTTTTACGCGTGTAATTTAATCCAAAATAAAATGTAGCTATAGCAATTAATCCAGCAATAATTGATCCTGAATTAAATGGAAGTCCTAAATTATTGACAAAAAACAACTCCAAAGCACTAAAGAATTTAAGAGAGTAAGGCAATAATAATTTAAATATAAAAAGTAAAATAGCGACTACTGATACATTAGCAATAATGAAATTTTTTATAGTAACTGTTTTGTAGTTTTTAAAATAATAAATCAACCCAATTGCAGGAATAGTCAATAATCCCATAAAATGAACTCCAAAAGAAAGCCCCGTAATAAATGCAATAAGTATTAGCCATTTATTTCCTCTAGGGGTATGCATATCTTGTTCCCAACGTAAACCTAAATAAAACATGGCAGACATAATTAAGATCGCCATGGCATATACTTCAGTTTCAACAGCATTAAACCAAAATGAATCTGTAAATGTAAATGCTAAACTTCCTACTAGAGCACTTCCTAGGATAGAAATTCCTTTTTGTTTAGAAACAGATTCCGTTGTTCCAGACATTTTTTGCAATAGTATAGTAATGGACCAAAACATAAATAAAATGGTAAATGCACTAGATACAGCACTCATCATATTAAGCATAAATCCTATTTGAGCAGAATCAGTAGCAAATATTGAGAAAAAAGCACCTAACATTTGAAATAATGGAGCTCCAGGAGGGTGACCTACTTGTAATTTTGAAGAAGTTAAAATATACTCTCCAGCATCCCAAAAACTTACAGTAGGCTCAACAGTTAGTGTATATGTAATTAAAGCGATTAAAAAGGCGAACCAACCTAAAATGGTGTTCCATTTTTTAAAGTTGAAGTGTGTCATGATTGTTTAGTATTACTATTGGCGAATTTAATAATAAAAATAGAAGGTAAAACTATTTTTAAGTAAACGTTAAGGGATAAATATTATTTTCTTTAAAAATGTTTGTACAAATAAAACTTTGTATTAAATTTGCAAACTCATTTGAGGAATGGTCCATGGTGTAACTGGCAACACGTCTGTTTTTGGTATAGAAGAGTCTAGGTTCGAGCCCTAGTGGACCAACTAAATAATTAAATCCTAACTTGATGAAGTTGGGATTTGTTATTTTATAGCATATCGACAAAGTTTAAGGCATAAGTTTTAACACTTTTAAAAATCGATATAATGTTGTATATTTGCAGCGCTGTAAGAAAAATTATTACAAGATGAGGGGACTAAAGTCCCCTCTTTTTATACTGAAAAATGTTCAAAAACACTGTAAAAACATTACTAGATACTTGTTTAGAAGAACGACAAGATTTGTTTTTAATTGACTTTGATGTATTAACAGATAATACAATTAAAGTTACTATAGATGGAGATAAAGGTGTTTTAGTTGAAGACTGCATGCTGGTAAGCCGTGCTATTGAACATAATTTAGATAGAGAAGAACAAGATTTTTCTCTTGAAGTGACCTCAGCAGGAGCAGCAGCACCTTTAAATCACTTGAGGCAGTATAAAAAAAATATTGGAAGAACATTAAACGTAAAAGCTGTGGATAATAAAACGTTTGAAGCGACTTTAATTGCGGTAGATGATGAAGCTATTATTTTACAATGGAAAGCTAGAGAACCAAAACCAATAGGTAAAGGAAAAGTTACAGTACAAAAAGAACAAAAATTATTATATAACGATATAATAGAAGCAAAAGTTAAGATAAAATTTTAATCCAGAAGAATTATGGAAAATCTTGCGTTAATTGACTCATTTTCAGAATTTAAAGACGATAAATTAATTGATCGTGTCACCTTAATGGCGATTTTAGAAGATGTATTTAGAAATGCATTAAAGAAGAAGTTTGGTGATGATGATAACTTTGATATTATTATTAACCCAGATAAAGGAGATTTAGAGATTTGGAGAAATAGAATTGTAGTTGCAGATGGTGAGGTAGAAGAGCCAAACCAAGAAATTTCTTTAACGGAAGCTCGTAAAATTGAACCCGATTTTGAAGTTGGTGAAGATGTATCTCAAGAAGTAAAATTGATAGACCTTGGACGTCGTGCCATTTTAGCATTACGTCAAAATTTAATTTCAAAAATTAATGAGCATGATAATACTAACATCTATAAGCAATTCAAAGATTTAATAGGAGAGATTTATACAGCTGAGGTACATCATATTCGTCACAGAGCAATTATTTTGTTAGATGACGAAGGGAATGAAATTATCTTGCCAAAAGAAAAGCAAATACCATCAGATTTCTTCAGAAAAGGAGATAATGTTCGTGGAGTTATTGAAAGTGTAGAACTTAAAGGGAATAAACCAGCAATTATTTTATCTAGAACAGCACCAGTATTTTTAGAAAAATTGTTTGAACAAGAAATTCCAGAAGTTTTTGACGGTTTAATTACAGTTAAGAATGTTGTGCGCATTCCTGGTGAAAAAGCCAAAGTAGCTGTAGATTCTTATGATGACAGAATTGACCCTGTAGGAGCTTGTGTTGGTATGAAAGGATCTCGTATTCATGGTATTGTACGCGAATTAGGTAATGAAAATATCGATGTCATCAATTACACGAATAACCTTAATTTATTTATTACACGTGCGTTAAGTCCAGCGCGAGTAACGTCTAT
>CAZECB010000022.1:0-7602 GCA_964510745.1 uncultured Flavobacteriaceae bacterium
GCATTAAAATATAATCCCTTTCAGTCTTTTATAAGTTAAAACAGCATTTCCATCTGAAAGTAGCGATACATAATAACAGATACTTAACAAACGATTATACAAATCAAAATCATTGATATGTATTGTTTTAGGAAGTGTTTTTAATATAAGGTGATCATAATTTGAAGATATTCTTGCAAAATTATTATTAATTGCTGTAATATACGTTTCTAATAAATGTGAAATCACTTGATAGCCTGCTAATTCTTTTTCTATGACTTCTTTTGATTGGTATACATTCTCGACACTTAACTTAATAATATCATTTATTTGTGCTTCATAGTTACTTTTATCTAGTAGTCCTGTAGAAAATTCACCTTTTAAGATAGCTTCTTCATTATTCATAAAAATAGTGACTGCTTCATTAATTAAGGTATTAATAGCTAATGCACGCAGATAGCTTACTCGGTCTTGTGTATTAGACAATGCGTAATATTTTTTAGAATTTATAGAATCTCTTACTAGGTTAATCAAATATTCTAAAGCAAACTCTTCAGAAATTAATCCTAGATTAATCCCGTCTTCAAAATCAATAATTGTATAGCAAATATCATCTGCGGCTTCTACTAAAAATGCTAATGGATGTCTTGAAAAACTAACATCATCTCCTGTTTTAGTTTGAATTAAACCCAATTCATGAGCTACATCTAAAAAGGCATCTTTCTCACTTTGAAAAACCCCATATTTTTTATCCGCTACATGTGTTGAAGGTTTTTTAGGCAATGACTCTTTTGGATATTTTATAAAAGCACCTAAGGTAGCATAGCTTAAACGTAACCCGCCTTCACGACCTTCTCTACTCTGGGTTAGTATTTTAAACCCATTGGCGTTACCTTCAAAGTCACATAAATCTTGATATTGTTTTGGTGTTAATTGTGATTTGAACGCTTGCCCTTTTCCTTGGCTAAAAAATTGCCCAATTGCTTTTTCTCCTGAATGTCCAAATGGCGGGTTACCAATATCATGCGCTATAGCTGCGGAGGCTACAATAGTACCAAAATCGTTAGATAAGTAGCCATGAATATTATGTAAATGTGGGTATTTTTCTAATAATTTCTGGCCTACTTTTCTGCCTAAAGACCTTGCTACTACGCTTACTTCTAAACTGTGTGTTAAACGCGTATGTACAAAATCAGTTTGCGATAACGGAATCACTTGTGTTTTATCCTGAAGGCTTCTAAATTCTGAAGAAAAAATAATACGATCATAATCTACTTCAAAACCTAAACGAGTTTCATCTTGTTCTTTACGCAAGCGTTTATTAGTGTCACCAAAGCGTTTTAAGGAGAGGAGTTGTTCCCAATTCATAGTAAAAAGATATGTTGGCAAGATAACTAATCTGCATAAAAAAAGCATCTTATTTCAAAATGAAAAAGATGCTTTTTAGTCTATTTAAAACTACTTAATTCTTATCTAAGGATTCTAACTCATACCCTTGGTTAATCCCTTTTTCAATAGCAGGAATGCCTCGTTTCATCCACATAGGCATCGGTTTTCCTTTTAAATGGTGATCAAAAAACTGTGCCATCCTTATATTAAAATCTTTCCGGTTTTGGAGTTTTAACGGCCAATGCGGTTCATCATTATAATTTAAAAACCATGCTGGTTTTTGCAAACGTCGTAAGGACATAAAAAACTCAATGCCTTGGTACCATGGTACGTGACCATCAGCATCATTATGCATTATTAATAATGGTGTGTTAATTTTATCAATACTAAATATAGGTGAATTTTCAATGTAGCGTGTTGGGTATTCCCAAGGTGCACCGCCAATACGGCTTTGCGTATGCTCATATTGAAACTGCCTGCTTAATCCTGTCCACCAACGAATTCCGCCGTAGGCGCTAATCATATTAGGTACTGGCGCACCTGCTTCAGCGGCTTTAAAAATATCTGTTTTAGTGACTAAATAGGCGATTTGATAGCCTCCCCAACTGTGTCCTTGCACCCCTATATTATCTTTATCTACAAATCCTTTTTCAATCAAATTAGTCACTCCAGAAATCACACAGTTATAGGCACTTTCTCCGGGATATCCTGTTCTATAATATACATCTGGATTAAAAATAAGGTAGCCACGACTAGTATAAAAACTATAATTGATTGTAGAGCGCCCAGGTGATGGGGCTCTATGATTATAAACTCCATCTGAACTGCGGTCATAAAAATTCACAATCATTGGATATTTTTTATTAGGATCAAAATTCTCTGGTTTAATCAACATCCCTGTTAATTCTTTTCCATCTAAAGAAGTCCATTTTACTAATTCTGAAGTTCCCCAATTATAATCCTTCTGTTGCGGATTCGCATCAGATAGTATGGTTTGTTTTTTAAAATTTAAATCTGAATAACGGATATTTGGAAATTCTGTAAAGGATTCTCTTGTAAACACTATTCCTTTTTCTTGCTGCGCTTTTTGAACTCTTCCATAGCGATATGGTCCAGATATTAGTGATTTAAGCTTCCCTGTTTTCATGTTTAATTCGGCGTAACCTGAATACTTTGTATTTTCATTAAAATACCTTAATAACCATTGCCCTTTAGAGTTTAATGACCGAGCTTCATTATTTAATTCTACATACCTATATATAGTATTTGTTTCTCTTCCTTTTGTCAATCGGTTACTAGTAGCCGTTTCTGGGTTAAAACTCCAGATGTCATAACGGTCATAAATAATTAAATCACTATCATTATTAGTCCATCCAGCTAACCCATAAGATCTTGGTAAACTAGGCAAGTCATTGGTTTCATTATAAAACACTTTACCATTAGTGAGTTTAGTTAATTTTTGGGAAGAGATATTATAAGTAATCCAACTACTATCTATTTCACTATAGCCATAAGCATATTTTCCCATTGGGCTCATTGTAATTTGACCTCTAACTCCCTTTAAAGCTTCAGTAGTTTTTCCTGAGTTAGTATTTATTATTGAATAATCTCTACGCAAAGCACCTTCCCATTGAATTTCTTTATCATATGGTAAAGAGGTATTAATTAAAGCATTATTAGCATTTCCTTCATTTGCTAATGTTACGTTTGGATATTGCTTAGTACCTATCTGTACTAACTTGTTATTATTATTTAAATGGATTGCTGTTAGGTAAGAGCGTTTTCTTTCATTCTCTACTTGTAACTCTTGTATTGTGTATAGCGTAGGTTCATTATAGGTCCATACCTCAACATTTACAATTTCTTCATCCAATAAGGTGGTGTCTTTTACAATTGGAGCTGTTGCTAATCCAAAATATAATTTAGATTCATCTTTAGAAAAAGTAAGGTTCCCGTCTGAAGATACGCGGTATCCATTAGGAGTAGTATTAGCATCTGATAATTTCACAGCTTTAGTGTCACCGCTTTTCCAATGGTATAATTCATTGGGACGTACTTGTATTTTTGTAGTATCTGCATCAACAATAAAGCCTAGGTTTTTTCCTGTTTCAGAAAAATTTAATTGGTAATACTTTGCTTTTTTAGTAGTATAAATTTCAGTTAACGCATTAGTTTCTAAATTCATCACATATACACCGCTGTATGCATCTTTATCTTTTCCTGTAGATATAAATGCTAACTTCTTCCCATCTTCAGAAAAATGATAACTCGTTACAAACTTGAGTGTATCTTCCTTAGCACTATAAATATTTCTAACAACTAAATGATAACCATTATCTTTACTTACTTTTTTAAGTTTTGATTTTTTCTCTTTTGACTCTTCTTTTTCATCTTTAAATTCGCCTTTTTTCTTTTTATCAGCTTTCACTTCTTCTAATAAATAAGCAATATGGCTTGATCCTTTTTCTGGAAATTTATATGATTTTATATTCGCTATTTTAATTAATGATTTTGTTTTAAGGTTATAGATTCCCAAAGTGTCTTTTGGCAATTTATTTTTCTTTACTTTTTTTCGCTTTAACTCTTTTACTTCATTTTGCCATGCTTTAATAGTAAATACAGCAATTTCTGAGTTATAAGTAAATTTACCATTCTCTGCTCGTTGATATTCAAATATTAAATCTGATTTTGGTGTTTTAATTTTTAAGTGGTTGTCTGTTTCTCCTTTTTCTAAGGCGTACATAATATAATTTCCGTCATTAGAAATGGTCGTGTTTTGAATAGTATTCCAAACATCAAAATCTGGATGATCTAATATTTTTTTCTGAGCAGTTACAACAGTTATCGAAAAAATAATTAAAAGTGAAGGAAAAGTAATTTTCATAAGAGGGATTTATTTGTCTAAACAAATATAATATAGATAAGTGATAAAATACTAAAAGCTTATCATTCAATTGTTATTTTAAGAGTCAAGCTATCGCATATAAACTGAATTTAACCTGCTTAACATTCTCGTAACATTTAGATTACTTTCTCCTAAAAGAAACATAACATTAAGGTAACCGCCATAACCTCTATTACAAATTACTTTTGCAAAAAATTTATGTACTCAAACTAATGAAACAATTAACATTATTATTTGCAATATTAATTAGCGGTTTATCATATGCTCAAAGCACAGGGTCTATCGTAGGTAAATTAATCGACAAAGAATTTAACAACGAACCATTAGCATTTGCTAATGTTATTATTAAAGAGACTACTAAAGGAACCACATCTGACATTGATGGATTATATGCTCTTGAAAATTTAGAGCCTGGAGATTATATTATTCAATATAGTTTTGTAGGTTATGAAACTCAAGAAGTAAATGCTACCGTAGTTGCTGGAAAAGTAACTACTATAAATGTAACTATGAGTGCTAGTGCAGCTGCTCTAGATGAAGTGGTTATTACAACAACAGCCAGACGTGATAGTGAAGTAGCTTTATTATTAGATCAGAAAAAAGCTATTGAAATAAAACAATCTATTGGAGCACAAGAATTATCCCGTAAAGGACAAAGCAATGTAGAAGATGCTGTTAGTACATCTTCAGGAATTACTAAAGTAGCCTCAAGAGGTGTTGTTGTAAGAGGTTTAGATGAACGTTATAATTATTTAACTGTAAATAATCTTCCTACATCTCCTGTAAACTGGGAAGCTAAAATTCCAGATTTAGGATTATTTTCTTCATCTATAATTTCAAAAATTGATGTCAATAAGATTTTTTACTCAGGATTATATGGTGATTTTGCCGGAGCAACATTTAATGTAGACACTAAACAAATTCCTACAAAAGGGGTTACAAAAGTTGGTTTTAGTGTTGGTGTAAATTTTCAATCCTTGGATAATGACTTTATTACTGACGAGGAAGGTGGCGCTCTTAATTTATTAGGTTTTGGTGGTGTAAATGATCGTCCTACTCCAGATGTTATTAGCAACGATAATGCAACTTCAGGAAATTTATTTACTGCTTCAGGACAAGACGCTGTAGATGCCTTTGGTTCTGATTTTGATTTAGAAGTTATTTCTGCGCCTATTTCTTCTGGTGTTAGTATTGAAAATGCAGGGATTATATCTAAAAACGATTTTAACAGAACTGCCTATTATGTTGGTGTGAATTACGGAAATTCTTTCGATTCTCAAATAGGAGATAGCTTTTTAAGAAACCCTCAAGGGCAATTAATAAGAACTATAAATAGAGGAAACAGTTTTAATTTTAATACAAATTCTAACTTCTTATTTTCTATTTTTAATAGAACAGAAAAAAACAAAATAGATTTTAACTATATCTTCTTAAAGAATACCAGCAATAATGCTACTGATAATTTTGGTCGTTTTTCTGAAGTAAGTGCTAACTTACAAGGTGTAGAGTCTAAATTTGTGCAATCTACATTACATCAATTTCAAGCGGTTGGTGCTTATAAGTTTAACGACAATAGTCGTTTAAATTATGGTGCTACTTTTGGAATTTCAGATTATGAACAACCTGATAATACGGTAGTAACACTTGAGGAAAACGATGCCACTGGAGATTTTGCTTTCTCAACAAACTCAGGGCGATTATTCAGGTTCTTTTTAAATACTGAAAACAATAACGTTGCCGCTAACCTTAATTATGAATTAGATTTTCCGAAAGAAGAGAGAGACAATGCAGACCGTTTTAAAATAGGGTTTGATTTTAACAATGAAACTTTAGATGTATTTAATCACTTTGTATTGGTAAACCTGAATAGTGTAGGAAGTATTGGTGTTGATCCTAATAATATTGATAATTCTGTAAATAATGCATTTTTAAGTGGTGACGCATCATTTACAGAGCTTCCTGACACGCCTTTTATAGACATACAAACTACTATTTTTGCTGGAAACGCTTCTTACAACTTAAACTTTAATGATAAATTTAGTTTACTATTTGGTTTAAGATTAGAGAACTTTGTAAGAACTGTTGGTGAAGATGCACTACAGGATTCTTTTGAATTTGATGAACTTTTTGTATTACCATCTTTCAATCTTAAATACGCTATTAATGAGCGTTCTAATTTAAGATTTGCAGGAAGTAAAACTTATACACGTCCTAAAAATATTGAAATTGTACCAATTACAAGACAAAACTCATTAGGAGATTTAATACAAGGAAATACAGATATTGATAATTCTGACAACTTTAATTTTGATCTTAAATATGAAATATTTCCTAACAGTAAAAGTTTGTTTAGTGTCAATGCGTTTGCTAAGTTTATTGACAATCCTATTGAGCGTTTAATTGAAGATAGTGGTTCATTTATACGTACTGTTTTTAATAATACGGATGAAGCATTTTTATTTGGAGCAGAGTTTGAATTTCAAACCACATTAGGTTACATTTTAAAGAAAGAAAGTTTAGATCATATTTCTTTTGGTGCCAATGTAACACTATTAGATTCTGAAGTTACTATTTCTGATGAATTACAAGACGAATTAAATCTTACCAACAGCTCTAGAAGACTTCAAGGTGCTTCAGATTTTCTTTTAAATGCAGATATTAATTATGATATTGAATTCATTGAAGGCTGGGAAAACAGATTTACATTACTTTTTAACACCTTTAGTGAGCGTATCTCTGCTGTAGGTTCTGGAGTAGGATCAGTTCAATTTGAAGATGAGTTTGAACAACCTTTTAATAATTTGTCTTTTATATGGTCTAATAAAATTGGAAAACATATAGAAGCTTCATTTAAATTAAATAATATTTTAAATGATACTTATGAGCGTACTATTATAGACTCTAACCCTGGTCAAAGTGGAAACGTAAGTGAAGTATCTTATCAAACAGGAACTTCAGCAAGTCTATCTTTTAGTTACAAGTTTTAAACCTTAAAGAAACATTTAATTAACACTATAATTAAGTAATAAAAATGTTTTCGTAACAATAAATTAACACCGTTTTTAAAGGTCGAAATTACTTTTGTAACGAAATAATTTTAAATATAAATAACAAAATTAACGATGAGAAAACTATTTTTATTAAACGCTATTTTGCTTACACTTTCATTTACTTTCACAGCATGTAGTAGTGATGATGATCCGATTAACATTAATGGTGACGGAACTGGTGATGGAACTGGTGGTGATACTGGTGGAGCTGCTCCAACTAGTCCAGAATTTAACAACGATGGTAGTTGGACAGAGGGCACCATAGGTGTTTTTGAAACT
>CAZECB010000022.1:7612-12025 GCA_964510745.1 uncultured Flavobacteriaceae bacterium
TGCAGATGCAACTGGAGCTGACGAAGCAGAATTTGCTTTCACTACAACTTCTACTAGCATAGGAAATACAGTACTTCCAACAAATTTTACAGCAACTCAAATGTTAACTGGTGAAATTACAACTGATGTAGTTTTAGATGCCAATGAGGTTTATGAACTTGTAGGCGCTGTTTTTGTAAGAGCTGGTGGGAGTTTAACAATCCCTGCAGGAACGTTTTTATTTGCAGACCCTAGTAATAATGCAAATGTTGATGCAGACGTTACTGCTGCAGATGTACTGATTGTTAATCAAGGTGGTATTTTAAATATTAATGGTACAGCTACCGAACCCGTAATTTTTAGCTCTTCTTCTCAAGTAGCTGGATCTTGGGGAGGTATTGTACTTTTAGGAAATGCGCCTATTAATTTAGCAGGTAGTCTTGGTAATGCTGAAATAGCAGATAATGTAGGTGAAGATTTACCTTATGGCGGATCTGATGCTAGTGACAGTTCAGGGTCATTAAGATATACTATTCTGGCTTACCCTGGCATACAAATCAATACAGAAGCAGAATTTAATGGGTTTTCTTTTTATGCTGTAGGGAATGGAACAACTTTAGAGTTTTTAGAAGTTTTTCAAGGACAGGACGATGGCTATGAATGGTTTGGCGGTACAGTTAACGCTACAAACTTATTTTCACAAGCTTTTGACGACTCATTTGACTGGGCAGAGGGGTTTGTTGGAACATTAGATAATATTATTGCAGATCAACCAAATGGAGCTGACCACTGTATAGAAGCTGATAACCTAAATGCTGATAATAATGCAGCTCCTAGATCTAATCCTACGGTGATGAATGCAACATTTAATTCATCTGGTGATGATGATGCAATTCGTTTAAGAAGAGGTACTGCTATTCAACTAAACAATGCTATATTTAATATTAACGGAAGTACAAGGTTCCATTTTGAAGTTGATGATATAACAACAGCAGAACAAATTTTTTCAGATAATACTACATTCACAAATGTAGCTATAGATGCTGGGAATCCTGCTTTTACAGGAAATGCAAATAATTAACATTTATTGAATTTATTTTCAAGTTAGAAAATAAATTCAATAAAAAACCTCTCTATAATTATAGAGAGGTTTTTTATGCTTTATAAGTTATTCTTTAAATTACTTATCTCTTACAGCGACTCTTGTTTTATCATTAGTCCACTCCGTAACTTTTGCAATAACATTACTTGTATAATCTATTTCTTTTAAAGTTTTATCATTCCAATAAAACCATTTGCCGACTTTCTTACCATTATTATAATTTGCTAAAACTAATTTTTTACCTTCTGTATCAAAACTTAGCCATTCACCTTGTAATTTACCGTCTAAAGTATAAGCTCCTGTTTGACTTATAACTCCATTGTCATGATAATAAACTACATCAATTAAATTAGTGTTTTCATTAAGTTTTAAATCTCTTTTTTCTTGTCCAAAAGAGTATACAGTAATTAAAAAGGCAAATAATAAAATTGTGTTTTTCATAATTATTTATGGTTTTTAAATTACTTAATACATCAAATATATAAATTAATTAACGTTAAAGCAATATTTACATAACGTTAATTTAACATTAAATCGTCATTAAATTGATTATCAATTATTTATATAACACTTGAAATAATTAATTCTTAATAATTACTTAATATTTACATTACACTAAATTCACTTATAGAATGCACCTTTGTAAGGTCTTAAGACATATATTCATATAATCTATTAGTTTTTGTCGACTATATTATTATGAATTCTAATGGACTGCCTTTGGCCAAAGGCAGTTTTTTTTATAATAGTTCCATAACACTTACCTAACATTAAGTTAACATTAGAATTAGTTATTTGCAGCGACAAAAATTAATACTATATATGAAACTTAAAGTTACGCTTATTGCGTTATTGTTTGCATTTACATACTCTACAAATGCTCAAGAAATCAGTGATTCAAAATTTGGAAAAGGAATATTCAATTTTACTGCTAAAGACAGTACTTTTAGCGTAAAGTTTGGGGCTCGTTTTCAAATAAACTCAACATCAACTTGGAATTTTGACCAAGGAAGAGATCAATTTGGAAGTCCAGATCACAATTTTGATATTCGTAGAGCACGTTTAAAATTTGATGGCTTTGCATTTTCACCAAAAATTAAATATAAAATAGAGTTAGGATTATCGAATAGAGATGTTTCTGGTGCTAACCAATTTAATAGAAATACACCGCGTATAATTCTTGATGCTGTTGTTAAATGGAATTTTTCTGGTGATTGGGAACTTTGGGCTGGACAAACAAAACTCCCAGGAAATGTAGAACGTGTGGTATCATCTGCAAACCTGCAGTTTATAGATCGTTCATTATTAAACAGTCGTTTTAATATAGATCGTGATTTAGGGCTACAATTACGTCATAAAGACAAGATAGGAGAAAAGTTCGTGATTAGAGAGAAATTCTCTTTATCTCAAGGGGAAGGACGTAATATTACTGAAGGAAATATTGGTGGTTTACAATATACAGGCCGTTTAGAATTTTTACCTTTTGGTGAATTTATATCTAAAGGAGAGTATACACAATCAGATTTAAAACGCGAGCAAAAACCAAAATTATTTTTGGCATTCACTTATAACCTTAACGATAATGCGGTGAGATCTAGAAGTGGTTTAGGCAGCTTTTTACTTATTGATGGTGGTGGTAATGACGATTTATTTGAAAGTGATGCTACTACTATTTTCGCAGATGCAGTATTTAAATATAAAGGGTTTGCATTTCAAGGAGAATATGCGCATCGTGATGTTGATGATGTAATTGCACTTAACAGTGATGGTACAGCAACTGGAAGTGGATTTAGTACAGGTAATGCTTTAAATGTACAAGCAAGTTACCTATTTAAAAACAACTTTGAAATTGCTGGACGTTTTACTACATTGGATGAAGAAAATGTAAGTGGTGCAGCAATTGTGGATGTTGATACTAACGAATATACTTTAGGAGTTTCTAAGTATATTGTGGGTCATAATTTAAAAGTACAATCAGATTTAAGCTATAGAACTGTAAACGGGGTAGAAAACAGAATTGGGTTCAGAATGGGCTTTGAGTTACAATTCTAAAACATAACGTTTAGGTAACATAGAAGGATTAAACACTAAAGATATTTGCAAAATAATTAACTTAAAAAATTATGGACAATATTTACATTTATATGCTAGTGGCTATAACAATATTAGCTGTAGCCGATATTATAGTTGGGGTTAGTAATGATGCTATTAATTTTTTGAATTCTGCCATAGGTTCTAAGGCCATTTCCTTAAGAACTATTATGATTGTTGCTAGTTTAGGGATTTTTGTTGGAGCCGTATACTCTAGCGGTTTAATGGAAGTTGCTAGAAAAGGAATATTTGTTCCTGCGCAATTTAGTTTTCATGAAATTATGATCATTTTTATGACCGTAATGATTACAGACATTTTACTGTTAGATTTCTTTAACACACTAGGATTACCTACCTCTACAACAGTATCAATCGTTTTTAATTTATTAGGTGCCGCAGTAGTGATGGCATTAATAAAAATTAGCGGTTCTGACACGCAAACATTTGCTGATTTAGGAGAATATATTAATACTAAGAAAGCCATGGAAATTATAAGTGGTATATTAATGTCTGTAGGTATAGCATTTACCGTCGGGGCATTAGTGCAATGGGTTTCACGTTTGATTTTTACGTTTCACTATGAGAAAAAAATCAAACACTTTGGGGCTTTATTTGGTGGAGTAGCTTTAACTGCTATTTTATATTTCATTTTTATGAAAGGTTTAAAAGGAACACCTTATTATAAAGATATGAAAGGTGTTATTGAAGGTAATGAACTTTATATCATCCTTGGTGGTTTTCTTTTATTTACACTAATATCTTATGGGTTTCAAAAAGTAACAAAAAAGAGTATTCTTTTAATCGTCATTGCAGTAGGTACATTTGGATTAGCATTAGCATTTTCCGGTAATGATTTGGTGAATTTTATTGGTGTGCCGATGGCTGCATATCACTCTTATGAAGCTTGGGCAGGAACAGGGATTGATGCTACAGCTTTTTCAATGGATATATTAGGTAAGAAAACACCAGCAGAACCATTTTTACTATTCATCGCTGGAGGTATTATGGTATTAACATTATGGTTTTCTAAAAAAGCAAAAACAGTAGCAGAAACAGAAATAAGTTTATCACGTCAAAGTGAAACACATGAAAAGTTTCAACCTAACATGTTATCAAGAAGTATAGTAAAAGGAATGTCTTCTTTATCTAAAGGATTTAATGCAATTATACCTGCAAGCACACTAACTAAAATTAGTTCTAGCTTTCAAAAACCAGATGAAAAAGCATTAACTAAAGATCAA
>CAZECB010000023.1:0-11964 GCA_964510745.1 uncultured Flavobacteriaceae bacterium
TCTAGAACCACTTTTATCAACGCGATAAAAACGTTCAAATAACCTCAAAATATGCTCTTGTTCAATACCTTCACCATTATCTGTTACCCGAACAATGACTTTATTTTTAATAAGGTTTTCAATACTCACTTCAGTAGTACCATTGATTTCACCGTATTTAATAGAATTAACTATTAGATTTGTAAGCACTTGTTGAATACGTTCTTTATCTCCTAAAACCATTACAGGGTTTAGATAATCTATGTCAAAAACTAAGCTAATTTTTTTTCTAGCAGCTTTAATTTCTAATAAATCAAATGTATTTTTTACTAGATCTACAATATCAAAAGGTTCAACTTCTAAGCTTAAGTCACCAACTTCAAGTTTTGTTATCATATCTAGATCTTTAATGATATAAGTTAAACGCTCAACCCCTTTATCTGCGCGTTCTAAATATTTTTTTCTGAGTTTTTTATCTTTTATAGCTCCTTCAAGCAGTGTAGAAATATAACCTTGTACTGTAAATAGTGGTGTTTTTAACTCATGAGAGACATTACCTATAAATTCTTTTCTATATTCTTCTCTGATATTAAGTGTATCAATCTCTAATTTTTTATCCTTAGCATACTTATCAATCTCTCTTGTAAGTGTTGCCATATCTGTAGTAATTTGATCTTTACTAAAAGAACTGGATTCTAAAATTGTTAAATCATTATAGATTTTTTTTACGCGACGGTAAATAAAACGCTCTACTCTAAATTGAATTACAAAATAGGATATAGAAAATATAAATACACTAAATACAGGTAAATACCACCATTTTAAGGCATTTAAAGCTAATAAAAAAACACTCATCAAGAGTGTTGTTAAAATGGTAATAAATAAAGAAGACTTAAAAGCAAATTTATATGATCGTTTTATTTTTTTATACATCAAACAATAAACTTATATCCTACTCCTTTAACTGTTTTAAAAAGTTTTTCGCCTAGTTTCTCTCTTAATTTCCTGATATGAACATCAATTGTTCTACCTCCAACAATAACTTCATTACCCCAAACTTTATCTAGAATATCATCTCTTTTAAAGACTTTTCCTGGCTTAGAAGTAAGTAAAGATAATAATTCAAATTCTTTTCTAGGTAAAAGAATTTCTTTTCCCTTTAATAAAATTTTATATTCATCTCTATTAATTACTAAATCACCAATTTTAAGAACATTCTCTTCTATAGTTTCTTCTTTAAATCTGCGTAAAAGCCCTTTAACTTTACTTACTAATAATTTAGGCTTTATAGGTTTAGTGATATAACCATCTGCTCCAGCATCAAATCCAGCTACTTGAGAGTAATCTTCTCCTCTAGCTGTTAAAAATGTAATTAAACTATCTTTTAATTCAGGAATTTTTCTAATCTGTTCACAAGCTTCAATCCCATCCATTTCTGGCATCATCACATCTAAAATTATTAAATGTGGTTTTTCTTTTTTTGCTTTTTTTACACCTTCAGCACCATTTTTAGCAGTAATTACTTTATAGCCTTCAGAAGACAAATTATATCCTACAATTTCTAGAATATCTGGTTCATCATCTACTAATAATATTTTTATATCTTTCTTATCCATTTAATATATAAACATTAAAATTTATTGAAGTAAAGATAATATTAATATCAAAGATACATTACAATCCATAAAACATAACATAATAGTAACTTAAAAAGCGCATAAAATTAACTTTAAGGTACTCATTCGCAACTTTTAACAGATCATTGATAACTACTTTAAGGATATTTTTGTATATTTGTAGTTACCATCATTGAATATTAATTTAATGCTTATGAAAAAAACCTACTTTTTAAAAATTTTCATTTGTTTATTTTTGTTTCTAGCTGGTATGAGTTATGCTCAATCCCAAACGCCTAAAATTGAACAAAAACAAACAACTCAAATAGAAAATCTCAGTATTTATCCTAATCCGGTAACTAGTGGTACTGTAATTATTACTACTAAATTTAATCTTTCAAAACAGATTGAAATCTATGATGTTTTAGGTAAAAAAGTCATGTCTACCGTTTTACAAGGAAAAGAACTTCAAGTTAGCGATTTAAATTCTGGTGTTTATATTTTAAAAATAAGAGAAAGAAATTCTTCTGCTACTAGAAAATTAGTGATTCGCTAGTTAATCGTACTATTAAAAATATTTTAAAAGTGTTTGTCAGTGACAAACACTTTTTTATTTTACATACTTTTGTGCTCATATATAATGATAGATACAAACGACATATTTAGTATAAAAACTGATTCTGATTTTAGAACAATTGCTCTAGAAGTATTTCAATTTCAGTTTAGAAATAATCCGGTTTATCGTTCCTTTTGTGATTTATTATATGTCCATCCTAGTGATGTTAAGCACATTGAAGATATTCCGTTTTTACCCATTCAATTTTTTAAATCACACACTATATTAAGTCATAAAAATACTGTTCAAAAAACATTTACCAGTTCTGGTACTACAGGGCAAATTACCAGTAAACATCATGTTACTGATATTAAACTATATGAAAAAAGCTTTAGAAAAGGGTTTCAACAATTTTATGGCGATATTAAAGGTTATGCAGTATTAGGTTTATTACCTTCTTATTTGGAGCGAGACGGCTCATCATTAATATATATGGTTAACGATTTAATTAAGCGCTCTGAACATCCTAAAAGTGGATTTTATCTCAATAATTTTGAAGATTTAAAACAAACGTTATTATCGCTTGAAGCTTCTAACACTAAAATCCTACTCGTAGGAGTTTCTTTTGCTTTACTGGATTTTACAGAACAATACCCTACATCCTTAAACCGCACCATTATTATGGAAACTGGCGGTATGAAAGGGCGTCGTAAAGAGCTAATACGAGAGGAGTTACACCATCAATTAAAAACAGTTTTTAATGTCAATGAAATACATAGTGAATATGGTATGACTGAGCTTTTATCTCAAGCTTATTCTTTAGGTAAAGGTAATTTTAAAGCACCTTCTTGGATGCGTGTTTTAATACGCGATACAGAAGATGCTCTTACCATACAAGCCAATAATAAAACTGGAGGTATTAATATTATTGATCTTGCTAATGTAAACTCTTGTGCTTTTATAGCCACTCAAGATTTAGGGCGTATATATTCTGATAATTCTTTTGAGGTTATAGGGAGGTTTGACAATTCTGATATTCGTGGATGCAACCTTATGACACTATAATTATATTATTTTCAGTGTAATCTATTTTTATTTTTTTCGACTTAGTTAAAAAGGAAATATATTTATGAAAACTTTAATCGCGTTTTTTATTTTAGGAGTGTCTGCAACATTTGCACAACAAATAGATTATAATGTAAAAAAAGGATATGTCGTAGAAGGGTATGATGTAGTTGCTTATTTTAATAATGAAGCTTTAAAAGGAGATAAAAAATATACAGCGACTTATGATGGTTCTGACTTTAAGTTTGTATCACAAGAAAATTTAGATACATTTAAAGCAAATCCAGAAAAATATTTACCTCAATATGGCGGTTACTGTGCTTATGCAGTAGCTTTAGCATCTAAAAAAGTAGATATTAATCCAGAAACTTTTGAAATAAGAGATGGAAAACTCTATTTGTTTTATAATTCATTAGGAAATAACACTTTAAAAAAATGGATTAAAAAAGATACGAAAGGGTTACAACAAAAAGCTGACAAAAACTGGGAGAGTATAAAACACTAAATACTCAAATAAAGATATTAAATAAAAATTTAGGTTGATTAGTTTTTTTTAAAGATTCATAATTTACGCTTGTAAATATGGATCTTTTCTTTTTTTGCATCTCTTTAATAATCATTATTTTTCTTCTTATGCTTGTTTAAAACAATATCTTCAAAATAATTAAAAATAGTTTGAAAGGATTAAATTAAAAAGTCGACAAAATTTGCAGGTTGGTTAGTTTTTTAAAGGTCTGTACTTTACACTTGTAAGCATAGACTTTTTCTTTTTATACAATTTTAATAATATATGTATTTTTCTTTCCTTTATTTAAAATAATATATTTCTCGTTAATCAAATCAGAAGTAGTAATTATATAATCTTCTTTTACTTTTGTTTTATTAACTGCAATTGCATTTTCTTTTAAAGCACGTCTTGCTTCACCGTTAGAGTTTAAAAAATTAGTTTTCGCAGCTAATGCAGCAATCATATCTAATCCGTTTTCAATTTCAGTGCTAGAAATTTTTGCTTGTGGCACACCTTCAAATACATCTAAAAACGTAGCTTCATCTAACGTATTGATATCTTCTTTAAAGGTTTTATTAAATAAAATATTTGATGCTCTCTCAATATTAATAAAATCTTCTTCAGAATGCACCATTGACGTTATTTCTTTAGCTAAACGTTTCTGTAAAACCCTTAAATGTGGTGCTTCATGATGTTCTTTTATTAACTCCTCAATGGTTTGTTGAGTTAAAAATGTAAAAATTTTAATATATTTTTCAGCATCTTCATCTCTAGAGTTTAACCAATATTGATAAAATTTATATGGTGATGTTCGTTTCCCATCTAACCAAACATTACCTCCTTCAGACTTGCCAAATTTTGATCCATCTGACTTTGTAATTAGCGGGCAAGTAATTGCATAGCCTTTACCACCACCTATGCGTCTTATGAGTTCTGTTCCTGTTGTAATATTTCCCCATTGGTCACTTCCACCCATTTGTATGGTACATGTATTATTTTTGTATAAATGAAGAAAATCATAGCCTTGTACTAATTGATACGTAAATTCTGTAAAACTCATTCCTTCTGACGCTTCTGAAGTAATTCTGTTTTTTACAGAATCTTTTGCCATCATATAATTTACAGTAATATGCTTGCCAACATCTCTAATAAACTCTAAAAATGAAAAATCTTTCATCCAATCGTAGTTATTTACTAAAACTGCGGCATTAGCAATATCACTTTCAAAGTCTAAAAAATGAGCTAATTGTAATTTAATAGACTCTTGATTATGACGTAATGTTTTCTCATCTAACAAATTACGTTCATTAGATTTTCCTGAGGGATCTCCTATCATTCCTGTAGCTCCTCCAATCAAAGCAAATGGCTTATGACCACAACGTTGGTAATGTGCTAAAAGCATGATAGGGACTAAGTTTCCTATATGTAAAGAATCTGCAGTTGGATCGAAACCTATGTAAGCACTTCTCATTTGTTTTGTTAAATGTTCTTCTGCTCCTGGCATGACATCGTGTATCATTCCTCTCCACTGTAATTCTTCTATAAAATTCTTAGACATTTTTAAAAAAGTTTGAGCAAAGATAATTGTTTCATCACTGATGAGAAAAGAAAAAATAGTAATTTAGTACTATGGTTTTAGTTACTGGAGGCACAGGTTTAGTAGGTAGTCATTTGTTATATCAATTAGTAAAAACTAATGCATCTATTCGTGCAATTTACAGATTTGAACATACTTTAAAAACTGTTAAACATGTATTTCAATATTATACAGAAGAGGTTGAATTACTATTTTCTAAAATTGAATGGATCCAAGCTGATGTCACAGATATTCCTTCATTGTCCCCTGTTTTTAAAGATATAACAAAGGTGTACCATTGCGCTGCACTGATCTCTTTTCAGCCAAAAGATTATACCAATTTATTATCTGTTAATATTCAAGGTACTGCAAATATTGTTAACTTATGTATCTCTAATCACATAAAGAAACTGTGTTATGTAAGTTCTATAGCTGCTATTGGTGAAACTACTATAACATCAGATTTAATAACTGAAAACACATATTGGAACCCAGAAGAAAGGCATTCTGATTATGCTATCACCAAGTATGGTGCTGAAATGGAAGTTTGGAGAGGCGCTCAAGAAGGATTAGATATTGTTATTGTTAATCCTGGAATTATTTTAGGCCCTGGATTTTGGAAAACAGGTAGCGGTCATTTATTTAAACATCTTTACGAACGTCCTAATCAATTTTCAACTAAAGGTGTTACAGGTTATATTGATGTTAAAGATGTTGTAAAAACTATGGTAACACTAATGGAAAGTGCAATTACAAATGAGCGTTATATTCTAGTCACAGAAAGTATTCCGTTTGATGTGTTTTTTGATAAAGTAGCTTCTGAGTTACATGTAACATATTCTCATAAAATTGCTTCAAAAGCATTTTTAATACTTGCCTATCAGATAGATTGGTTACGTACTATTATTACAAAAAAACGTCGCAGGTTTACAAAACAACTAGCAAACTCTATTTTAAAAGTATCGTATTATAATAATTTAAAAATTAAAAACGCTATAGATTTTGAGTTTATAGATATAGATACTTCAATTAAAACAAATGCTAATCGTTTTCTTCAAGATCTTCAACTAGATCAATAGTTTTTTTATCTAATTTTTCAACTTCTTTTATTGAATCTTCAACCTTTTTAATACTATCTAAAACAGCTTGATATTGATTTTTTTCTGAGTTTAATCTGTTATTCAATGCTTCATAAATATCTTTATAAACATCTACATTATATGCATAATATTCATTACTTATTGCAAATTGTACACTGTCAATATTATACTTTTCAAAAATATACTCTTTAGGTTGAAGTCCATTTTTTTGAAGTGCTCTTTTATATGGCCCTTTAGCAGCTGTAATAATTGCCATGTCATAAAGGACATCTATCATTTTACCTTTTGGGATAAGCTTTTCTGGTTTTGTAGGTTTTTCAACAGTATTGTTTTTACAAGACACTATCAAAAGCAATACTAATATGTATTTTAATAACTTCATTATCTATTAAAAGTTAATCGTTTTGCTGCTTTAACGTCAGAAAACTTGAAATTGTTATATACTAAAGTTCCGTTTAAAAACGTATGTGTTATTCTAGATTTAAAAGTAGTTCCTTCAAACGGAGACCATCCACTCTTACATAAAATATTATCTTTTCGTACCGTCCAAGGGTTATTAGGGTTAACAATAACTAAATCGGCAAAATACCCTTCTTTAATAAATCCTCTTTTTTCTACTCTAAATAATATAGATGGATTATGACACATTTTTTCAACAAGCTTTTCAATAGATAGTTTTCCTTTATGGTAAGCTTCCATCATGGCGGGTAATGCATGTTGTACCAATGGCCCTCCAGAAGGTGCATTTATATAGTTATTAGCTTTTTCTTCAATAGTATGTGGCGCATGATCTGTTGCAATAACATCAATACGATCGTCTAATAAGGCTTCCCAAAGTTGATCTCTATCCGCAGCAGTTTTTACAGCAGGATTCCATTTAATCAACGTTCCTTTTTCATCATAATCTTCATCAGAAAACCAAAGGTGATGTATACAAACTTCTGCAGTAATTTTTTTGTCTTCTAATTTAATATCATTAGAAAACAATTCCATTTCTTTTCCTGTAGATAAATGGAACACATGTAATCTAGCTCCTGTTTTTTTCGCTAATTCTATTGCTTTTGATGATGAGATATAGCATGCTTCTTCACTTCTAATAATAGGGTGGTACTTTATAGGAATATCATCTCCAAATTTTTCTTTATAAATTTTAAGATTAGTTTTTATGGTTGCCTCATCTTCACAATGTACAGAAATGACTAAATCTGTACTTGAGAATATTTTTTCTAAAGTTTCAGGATTATCCACAAGCATATTTCCTGTAGAAGATCCTAAAAATAATTTCAATCCTGCTACATTTTTAGGATCTACCTTTAAAATTTCTTCAAGATTGTCATTAGTTCCCCCAAACATAAACGAATAATTAGCCGAAGATGTTTTAGATGCTATCTCAAACTTTGCTTCAAGCTTTTCTATCGTTGTAGTTTGTGGATTGGTATTAGGCATTTCAATAAAAGATGTAATACCTCCAGAAATAGCTGCTCTGGACTCTGTTTCTATATTTCCTTTATGTGTTAATCCAGGTTCCCTAAAATGTACTTGATCATCAATAACACCAGGAAATACAAAATTATTTTCTGCATCAAATACTTGTGTATCTGCAGATTTAATATTTATAGAAGGTGCTATTTTTTTTATATATTCATTTTCTATAAGGATATCGCCATTAAAAATATTGCCTTCATTTACTATTCTAGCATTTTTTATAAGTACTGTTGTTTTTTCCATCTTACTTATTTTCTAAACAAACTTTTAAATTTCATTGTTATTACTCCAAAAATAGCTTCAGAAATAATGCTTCCACTTAATTTTGATTCTCCTTTAGTACGATCTGTAAATACTACTGGGATTTCTTGTATTTTAAATTTATTTAGATGTGTTTTAAATTTCATTTCTATCTGAAATGCATATCCTACAAATTTAATTTCATCAAGGTCTATAGTCTCTAAAACTTGTCTCTTATAACATATAAAGCCAGCTGTAGTATCATGTATTTTTAACCCCGTAATTAATCGTACATATTTTGAAGCCAAATAAGATAATAACACTCTACTCATTGGCCAATTAACAACATTTACACCTTCAATATATCGAGATCCTATTGCCATATCTGCAGAGTCTTGATCACAAGCATCATAGAGTCTTACAAGGTCTTTTGGGTTATGCGAAAAATCAGCATCCATCTCAAAAACATAATTATAATCTTGCTCTAAACACCATTTAAATCCATGAATATAAGCAGTTCCTAATCCTGATTTATTTTTTCGTTTTTCTAAAAATAATCGTTCTTTAAACTCTTTTTGAAGTAGTTCTACTTTTTCTCCTGTTAAATCTGGAGAATTATCATCAACTACAAGAATATCAAAAGCCTTGCTCAAGCTAAAAACAGCTCTTATAATGGCTTCAATATTATCAATTTCATTGTATGTAGGAATGATGACAACTGCGTCAGTCATAGGTTTTAATTATTTCAACAAAAGTAAGTTTTTTACAGGACTAATTTTATAGAATATTCTTCATAATTTAGCAATCATGTTAAGAGAGATTATATCTACAGAGTGGTATACTATTTTAATCGTTTTAAGCATATTTATTTTAGCGATCGCTAAATATATTTATACGATTCGGTTTGATGATTTCTTGCTTGTTATTGGTAACTCTAAGTATTTAAAAATTTATGCTAGAGAGCAGAAATTTATAGACCATTTTGATTCATTATTATACACCAATTTAATTATTTCATTGTCTTTATTTTCCTTTTTAGCTTATAATACACTTTTTGATTCTATTGTATTTACACCTTTATTGTTTTTAAAAATACTTATTGGCATTGGTGCTTTAATCTTAATAAAAATACTTTTAGAACGTTTAATTGGGAGTTTGTTTGAAATTGATGATCTTATGGATACTTATCTTTTTCAAAAAACAAACTATAAAAATTATATTGGGTTAATTTTATTACCTATTAACATTATTATTTGTTTTGTAGCACCTTCATCTCCTTTATTAATATACATTACTATAGGATTAATAGTTCTTATAAATATCATTGGTTTTATAACTTCTTTTAAAACACATCAAAAAACAATTATAAATAATTTGTTCTATTTTATTTTGTATCTTTGCGCTCTTGAAATTGCACCTTATATTGTTTTATATAAGCTATTTGTAAAATAAGTTATCAAAGCAATTAAATGAATTTTATATGAAAGTGAAAACAATTTTGGTCTCACAACCAGAACCAAAAATAGAAAATTCCCCTTATTTTGACCTACAAGAGAAGCAACGTGTAAAAATTGATTTTAGACCATTTATTCATGTAGAAGGTGTTTCTGCTAAGGATATTAGATTACAAAAAGTAGATTTAAACAATTACACAGCAATTATACTCACTAGTAGAAATGCTGTTGATCACTTTTTTAGAGTCGCAGAAGAAATGCGTTTTAAAGTGCCAGATTCAATGAAATACTTTTGCCAATCTGAAGCTGTTGCTTATTATTTACAAAAATATGTAGTATACAGAAAACGTAAAATTTATGTTGGTAAACGTACATTTCCAGAATTGACACCTTTAATTAAAAAATATAAAGACGAAACGTTTTTATTACCTAGTTCAGATAAATTGAAGCCTGCGGTACCTACTATTTTAGATGAAATAGGAATTTCTTGGAAACAAGCTACATTTTATAAAACTGTTATTAGTGATTTATCTGATTTAGAAAATGTGTTTTATGATATTTTAGTGTTTTTCAGTCCTTCTGGAATTGAATCATTATTCAAGAATTTCCCAGATTTCAAACAAAATGAAACACGTATTGCTGTTTTTGGTAATACAACAATCAAAGCTGTTGAAAATAAAGGGTTACGAGTAGATATAGCTGCTCCAACTCCTAAAACACCTTCAATGACTATGGCTTTAGAAAAATATATAGAGTCAGCTAATTCAAAAAAATAATTACTGTTATAAACTAAAAAAGCGCGATGTTAATCACATTGCGCTTTTTAGTTTTATAATAAAAATCTTTTTAGTTGACTTTTGGTGCTCCGGCTAAAATTTCATCATTAGCATTATCTTCAAACTGTTTAAAGTTCTTCTTAAATGAATTTGCTAATACATTTGCTTTTGTATCATAAGCATCAATATCACTCCATGTAGATCTAGGGTTAAGAACATCTGAAGGCACATTAGGACATTCTAAAGGTACTGCTACTTTAAATATTGGGTGGTTTTCAAAAACTACGTTATCTAATTTACCTTCCATAGCTGCTGAAATCATTGCTCTTGTATACTTCAATTTCATTCTAGAGCCAACACCATAAGGACCACCAGTCCACCCTGTGTTAACCAACCATACATTTACACCTGCTTCTTGCATTTTTTTACTTAACATTTCTGCATATTCTGTAGGATGTAATGGCATAAACGGTGCGCCAAAACAAGCTGAAAATGAAGGCACGGGCTCAGTAATTCCTGCTTCTGTACCAGCGACTTTTGCGGTATATCCAGAGATAAAATGATATGCAGCTTGACCTGGTGTCAATTTAGAAATCGGAGGCAATACTCCAAATGCATCCGCAGTTAAGAAAAATATATTTTTAGGATTATGCCCTATTGATGGCTTTTGAATATTATCAATATGATAAATTGGATAACTTACTCTTGTATTTTGAGTGATACTAATGTCTTCAAAATCTACAATGTTATTATCATCCATAATAACATTTTCTAGAATAGCGCCTCGTTTTATTGCCCTATAGATATCTGGTTCTTTCTCTTCTGTAAGGTCAATTACTTTAGCATAACAGCCTCCTTCAAAATTAAATACCGAATTTTCATTGGTCCAACCGTGCTCATCATCACCAATTAACTTACGTTTTGGATCTGCTGATAATGTTGTTTTTCCTGTACCAGATAATCCAAAGAAAATAGCGGTATCTCCATTTTCTCCTACATTAGCGCTACAATGCATAGGCAACGTATTTTTAAACACTGGAAGGATAAAGTTTAATGCTGAAAAAATACCCTTTTTAATTTCTCCCGTATACCCTGTACCACCAATAATTGCCATTTTTCTAGTAAAATCTAGAATCGCAAAATTATGTTGGCGTGTTCCGTCTTCTTTAGGGTTTGCCATAAATCCCGGAGCATTTATAACTGTCCATTCTGGATCAAATGTTTTTAATTCCTCTTCTGTTGGTCTTAAAAACATATTATATGCAAACATATTACTCCATGGATATTCATTAATGACACGAATATTTGTTTTGTAATTATGATCTGCACAAGCGTAGCTATCTCTAACGAACACTTCTTTATTTGACAGATAATTTGTTAGCTTATTATATAGCTTTTGAAATTTATCAGGATCAAAAGGAATATTAATATCTCCCCACCAAACCCTATTTCTAGTAACATCATCTTTTACAATAAAACGATCCATAGGAGAACGTCCTGTAAATTCGCCTGTATTAATTGCTATTGCGCCTGATGATACTGTAACTCCTTGTTTTTTTGACACAGAAATGTCATGAAGTTCGTCTGGTGATAGTTGATAATTTATTGT
>CAZECB010000024.1:0-11950 GCA_964510745.1 uncultured Flavobacteriaceae bacterium
ATTGTGTAATAGCTGCGGAATTTACAGTGGTAAATACTTCCATCATTTCAAATTGACGAACCACAGTTGCTCCATAGTAAGTTATTGAAGCACCAATACGGGGAATTACAGCATCAATATTTTTTAATTTTTGTTCTCTGTAATATATTTGAGGAGCCCCTTTTTCCATAACCAAATCGCAGGCAATAGGATCAATAACACGCACATTATGTTTGCGTTTAATAGCGGCTTGTACAATAGCATTTGTGGAATACAAGTTGGCATTACGTGATAGAATAACAAGATTCATTGAAAATGATAATTTGCTTTCTAAGATAAAAAAAAGAGCGTGAAGTAAATCGTAAAATAATTAAGAAAACAAGACTCACTAGTTTTTTAATGCGTTGTGCTATTTATTTAAAACATCTAACTTTGGGGTATGGAGCTAACTTCTGTGGAATTGCAAGTAAAGATATTACCAAGTTCGCCTGGGGTATATCAATATTTTGATAAAGAAGATGAAATTCTTTATATAGGAAAAGCTAAAAACTTAAAGAAAAGAGTAGCTTCTTATTTCAATAAAAATCATGATAGTGCCCGCTTAAAAGTTTTGGTAAAGAAAATAGTTACGATTAAGCATATTGTAGTAACTACAGAATCCGATGCTTTATTACTGGAGAATACATTAATTAAAAAGCACCAACCACGGTATAATATATTATTAAAAGACGATAAATCGTACCCTTGGATTTGTATTAAAAAAGAACGTTTCCCAAGAGTTTTTTATACAAGGCGAATGATTAAAGATGGTTCAGAATATTTTGGACCTTATACGAATGGTAAAATAATAACAGCACTATTAAATTTAATTAGAGAATTATACCCTATTCGGACGTGTAATTACGATTTATCACCTACTAACATAAATAGCGGGAAGTATAAAGTGTGTTTAGAATATCATCTTAAAAATTGTAAAGGCCCTTGTGAGTCTTATGAAAATGAAGAAGAATATGCTAACTATATTCGTTCTGTTAGAGGCATTTTAAAAGGAAATTACAAAGAAGCCTTAAGCTTTTTTACAAAAAAAATGCTAGATCACGCAGCGAACATGGAGTTTGAGCAAGCACAATGGATTAAGGATAAAATGGATGCTCTAGAGGAATATCAATCAAAATCTACAGTAATAAACCCAAAGATTACTAATGTAGATGTGTATACCATTGAGAGTGATGAAAGTTATGCGTACGTAAATTATCTGCAAATTTCCCATGGATCCATAGTGCGATCACATACTACAGAAATCAAAAAAAAATTAGAAGAAACAGATGCTGAAATTTTGGAATTAGCCGTGGTAGAATTGCGCCAACGTTTTAAGTCTTTGTCTAGAGAAGTGTATTTGCCATTTCCAGTAACAGTTCCCGATACGGTTAAAATTACGATACCACAATTAGGTGATAAGCGAAAAATTTTAGATTTATCACTTCGAAACGCCAAATTTGCACGACAGGAACGATTTAAGCAAATAAAAATTATAGATCCAGAAAAGCATACTAAGCGAATTTTAGGTCAGATACAAAAAGATTTACGTCTACCAGCACTGCCTATACATATGGAGTGTTTTGATAACTCAAATATTCAAGGAACACATCCCGTAGCAGCATGTGTGGTATTTAAAAATGGAAAACCAAGTAAAAAAGACTATCGTCATTTCAATATAAAAACGGTTGAAGGACCAGATGATTTTGCATCTATGGAAGAAGTTGTTTATAGGCGCTATAAACGGTTATTAGATGAAAAACAGCCATTGCCACAATTAATAATTATTGATGGAGGTAAAGGACAACTATCTTCGGCTTTAAAAAGCTTAGATGCACTTGATTTAAGAAATACAATAGCTATTATAGGTATTGCTAAACGCTTAGAAGAATTATTTTATCCAAATGATTCTATACCCTTATATTTAGATAAGAAAAGTGAAACGCTAAAAATTGTACAGCAATTACGTAATGAAGCACATAGGTTTGGAATAGAACACCATCGCAATAGACGAAGTAAAACTGCGTTAAATACAGAATTAGAAACCATTCCTGGAATAGGAGAAAAAACTATAGTAGATTTGCTGAAACATTTTAAATCTGTAAAACGCATCTCTTATGCAAAATTAGATGAGTTAGAAGCTATTGTAGGATTAGCAAGAGCCCAGAAAATATATAATTATTATAATAAACTATAATTTAAAAGAATTCTGTTCTTATAGAACATAAACATGAAAAAACTACTAGTCATATTAATCTTATGTTTTATGTCTGTATCAATGGCACAAGAACAAGTTAATGATGATTTAAAAGTTGGGTTAGTACTCAGCGGTGGAGGTGCAAAAGGCTTTGCACATGTAGGTGTTTTAAAAGTGATTGATAGTTTAGGTATTAAAATAGATTATATAGGAGGAACAAGTATGGGTGCTGTTATTGGCGCTTTATATGCTTCAGGGTATTCAGGAAAACAATTAGATTCTATTTTTTCAAGATTGACTTTTAACCAAATTGTTAATGATGAAGTCCCTAGAGATGCTAAAACATTTTATGAACGTGATAATTCTGAAAAGCATGCTGTAGCTCTCCCATTTGAAAAATTTAAAGTACAATTACCTAGCGGAATTTCACAAGGGCAGAATATATTTGACTTATTCACAAAATTAACATTTCACGTTAATCAAATTAATGATTTCAAAAAATTACCAATCCCGTTTTTTTGTATTACCACTAATGTTGAAACAGGTGAGCAGGTTATTTTAGAAGAGGGAATTTTAGCAGAAGCTATATCAGCAAGTAGTGCATTCCCTTCCTTATATCAACCTATACTTATAGATGATAACGTATTTATAGATGGAGGCGTGGTTAATAACTACCCTGTTGAAGAATTAAAAGCAAAAGGTGTTGATGTAATTATTGGTGTTGATGTACAAGATGGGTTAGCAACTCGAGACGAATTAAAATCTGGCCCTGATATTTTGCTGCAAATCAATAATTATAGAACTAGTAATGCAATGAAAATAAAATCTAAACTGACAGATATTTTTATTGAACCTAATGTTAAGGGATTTAGTGTAGTGTCTTTTGGAGAAGGAGAACAAATTATAGAAAACGGAAGGTTAGCAGCTAATAAATCTATAGCACAATTAAAAGAGTTAAAAAAAGAAACTTATTCGCCACCAAAACGTATTATACACCCAGATAGCATAAAAATCAACACAATCAATATTACTGGAAATAAAAAATATACACGTGCTTATATTTTAGGAAAGCTTAAGATTAAGTCTGGAGAAACAATTAGTTATGATGATTTTAATATAGGAGTTAGTAATATTGTAGCAACAGATAATTTTGAAAGCTTTGTCTATGACTTTAAACCAGATGATATTGACCAAAGTCACACACTTAATATAAAAGTCAGAGAAAGTAAATTTAGTACATTTTTAAAACTTGGGGTTCATTTTGATGATTTGTATAAAAGTGGTGCTTTAGTAAATTTTACTACAAAACGATTATTATTCAATAATGATGTAGCGTCATTAGACCTTGTCGTTGGAGATAATCTAAGGTATGATTTTGAGTATTTTATAGATAAAGGGTTTTATTGGAGTATAGGGTTGACATCACGCTATAATGAGTTTGAAAAAAACATTAACCCTTCTTTTTTACTTGATGAAGATAAAATTACTCCAGGTTTAAATCAATTAAATGCAGAGTTAAGTGATCAAACTAATCGATTGTATTTTCAAACGTTGTTTAGAAAAGATTTTGCCTTACGCTTAGGTGCAGAGCATAAACGTTTAAAAATTAGCTCAGAAACGGTATTAAATGATCTCGATCCAGATGCTACAGAATCTACTTTTGAAAATAGTGATTTTGGAAGTATCTACGGAAATTTGAAATTAGATACGTTTGATGATAAATTTTTCCCAAAAAGAGGGTTTTTATTTGATAGCGACTTTCATTTGTATTTAGCTTCTTCAGATTTTAATAATAATTTCTCACAGTTCTCTATAGCAAAAGCTAATATTGCGTATGTAAAAAGCTTCTTTAATAATAAGTTGGCAATTACTCTAGGTTCTGAAGGTGGATTTAGAATCGGTGAAGATTCAAACAATTCATTAAGTTTTGCATTAGGAGGCTATGGCAATGATTTTATTAATAATTTCATTTCGTTTTACGGATACGATTATATAGCACTAGGAGGCAATAGTTTTGTAAAAGGATTAATCAATATAGATTACGAAATATTTAATAAGCATCATATTAATATTGCAGCTAATTATGCTAATGTAGAAGATGATATTTTTGAAACAGGAGAATGGTTTACATTACCAGATTTTAGTGGTTATGCATTAGGTTATGGTGTTGAAACATTTATAGGTCCAGCAGAATTTAAATGGACTTGGTCACCAGAAACTAGGCAATCAGAATTCTTTTTTGCTATTGGATATTGGTTTTAAGAATTTTTAAGCGGTAGCTCTGTTTTAAAATAGAATTTAGCTGGCAAAATTTCTAAATATAAAATTACTCAATTTTTTTCACGATATTTGTGTAACGATGCAACCATTCTGGCCAGACATATTAATACATCTTCATTACCTTATCAAGAGAAATCCTGAGTAAGTAGGCATTACTATGTTTTTTAAAACAGTTAAACAATAAAAGATTTAACAAAATCAACGTTTCAACAGTAAAACTAAAACACAATGCCATTTTATCACAAATTAGGAGAAATCCCACATAAAAGACATACCCAATTTAGGAAATCTGACGGTAGCTTATATGCTGAACAAGTATTCGGGACTATTGGTTTTGAAGGGATGTCTACCATAAGTTACCATGAGCAGCGCCCAACACAAGTCAAATCAATAGAAAAACAATATAGTGTTGCGCCAAAAATTGCAAGTGAAAACAATATTAAATCATACCGATTTCATGGATTTCAAATACAACCAAAAAATGATTATCTAGAAAGCAGAACCATTGTATTAACTAATAGTGATTGTCACATTACTTTAGCAGCCCCAAAACAGTCAACCAATAATTATTTTTATAAAAATACAGATTCAGATGAATTAATTTTCATTCATAAAGGGACAGGAAAATTACGAACTCATCTAGGAAACCTCAATTTTAAATATGGTGATTATTTACTAGTGCCAAGAGGAGTGATTTATAAAATAGATTTTAATACTGAGGATAATCGTTTGTTTGTTGTAGAGTCAAAACGTCCAATCTATACACCAAAACGTTATAGAAACTGGTTTGGTCAATTAATGGAGCATTCTCCATATTGTGAACGAGATATTCGCCGTCCACAAGAACTAGAGACTTATAATGAAACAGGTGAGTTTTTAATGAAAGTTAAAAAGAAAGATGAGATCATTGATATGATTTATGCTTCTCATCCGTTTGATGTAGTAGGATACGATGGATATAATTATCCATATGCGTTTTCAATTCACGATTTTGAACCTATTACGGGGCGTGTGCATCAACCACCTCCAGTACATCAAACATTTGAGACTGATGCTTTTGTAGTGTGTAGTTTTGTGCCACGATTATATGATTATCACCCTCAAAGTATTCCAGCGCCATATAATCACAGTAATATAGATAGTGATGAGGTGATTTACTATGTTGATGGTGATTTTATGAGTAGAAATGATATTGACCAAGGTCATATCTCTCTGCACCCATCAGGAATTCCTCACGGACCGCATCCAGGAACCACAGAAAAAAGTATAGGACAAACCAAAACTGAAGAATTAGCAGTTATGGTAGATACCTTTAAGCCACTTATGGTTACTGAAGCCGCTATGGAAATAGTAGATGATGACTATCATAAATCTTGGTTATAGTAACTGTCATTCCTGTAAAGACAGGAATTCAGTTTTAATACATTTCAATTAATAAGATTCTTGCCTTTATAGGAATGATAAAAACAAAAACAATGAGTAAAAATATAGAATCAATAAATTACGGATTAGAAAAAATATTTGAAGACGCACAAGACTTTTTACCTCTTTTAGGGACAGACTATGTTGAGTTTTATGTAGGTAATGCAAAACAAGCTGCACATTTTTACAAAACAGCATTTGGTTTTCAGTCTTTAGCCTATTCAGGTTTAGAAACTGGTGATAAAGAAAAAGCGAGTTATGTATTACAACAAGATAAAATTAGATTAGTACTCACCACTCCATTAACAAGTACATCTAAAATAAATGATCATATTGTAAAACACGGAGACGGTGTAAAAGTTATAGCGCTTTGGGTAAATGATGCTAAAAAAGCTTATGAAGAAACGACTAAACGAGGTGCAAAACCATATTTAAAACCTACTGTAGAGAAAGATGAGAATGGGAGCATTGTAAAAGCAGGAATTTACACCTATGGAGAAACAATACATATGTTTATAGAGCGTAAAAATTACAAAGGCATCTTTTTGCCAGGATATCAAAAATGGGAATCAGATTATAACCCAGAGCCTGTAGGTTTAAAATACATTGATCATATGGTAGGTAATGTGGATTGGGGAGAAATGAATCAGTGGGTAGATTGGTATGAAAAAGTAATGGGATTTGTTAATTTCTTATCTTTTGATGACAAGCAGATTCATACAGAATATTCAGCATTAATGAGTAAAGTGATGAGTAATGGTAATGGACGTATTAAATTCCCAATAAATGAACCTGCAAAAGCAGAAAAACGATCTCAAATAGAAGAATATCTTGATTTTTATGAAGGCCCAGGAGTACAGCATTTAGCGGTAGCAACAGATGATATTATAAAAACGGTAGCACAATTAAAAGCAAGAGGTGTTGAGTTTTTACCACCACCACCACAAGATTATTATGATAGTATCCCTGAAAGATTAGGAGTTCATAGAAATATGATGAATGAAGATATTAAAGAACTCCAAAGGCTATCTATTTTGGTAGATGCAGATGAAGAAGGTTATTTACTTCAAATTTTCACTAAACCAGTTGAAGATAGACCAACATTATTTTTTGAAATTATTCAGCGTATGGGTGCAAAAGGATTTGGAGCAGGTAATTTTAAAGCTTTATTTGAATCTATTGAAAGAGAACAGGCTAAACGAGGCACACTTTAATAAGGATTAACATAAAAAACACAAGTTTAAGCTTGATAGAGTTTTTTCATTTTAATACTTTTGGAATAGTAATTGCGTTTGATTAAACAATAGGCAACCTCAATTACCTACGTCATGAAAAAAATACTATTTACCACCCTAATCCTAATCTTGGCAATTCAAATGAATTTTGCTCAAGATTCAACTGCGTTTCAAACAGGAGAATGGTTTAAATTTAAGATGAGTTATAGTGGGTTTTTAAAAGCAGGAAATGCTACTTTAGAGGTGAAAGATCACGTGTTAAATGGAAAACCAGTATATCATGTTGTCGGTAATGGCTGGACTACTGGTGCAGTGAGTTGGTTTTTTAATGTTCAAGACCTATATGAAAGTTATTTTGATAAAACTTCTGGGTTACCTTATAAGTTTATAAGAAAAATTGATGAAGGCGGTCATACTAAAGATATTGAGATAAATTTTGATCAAGAAAATCAAAAAGCCTATGTTAATAACTATAAGTATAATAAGAAGACTGTAGAAGATACTAAAGCTAATGTGCAGGATATGGTGTCTGCATTTTATTATTTAAGAAATAACTACAGTACTAAGAATATCAAAGAAGGTGATGAAGTATCGCTTAATATGTTTTTTGATTCTGAAAATTTTAATTTCAAACTCCGGTATTTAGGACGTGAAACATTGAATACAAAATTCGGGAAAGTAAAATGTTTGTTATTCAGACCTATAGTTTTAGCAGGTCGTGTATTTAAAGAAGAAGAAAGTTTAACTTTGTGGGTAAGTGCAGATGAAAATAAAATACCTTTGCGGTTAAAAGCAGATTTAGCAGTAGGCTCACTAAGAGCAGACCTAGATGAGTTTAAAGGACTTAAACATCCTTTTGAAATACAATTTAATTAAACAAATGCCGTCTACCAAGGAGAATTTTCAAGAAATACTTAATGCTATTAATGAGAAGCATGATAAAATAAATCAAGATACAGAAACTCATTTAGAAGGCTTATTACATGCCAAACCTATAAATTATTGGGATTATATTAATACAGAGTCTCTATTAAGTCTTCAAACACAACGTACAACATTACCAGATGAAATGGTATTTATAATGTACCATCAGGTTAATGAGTTGCTATTTAAAATGATTCTGTGGGAAATTGATCAAATAGCAAAAAAAAATGATGTTGATGCTGAGTTCTTTTCAGGAAAATTAATGAGAGTGAGTCGTTATTTTGATATGTTAACCTCCTCTTTTAGCATCATGAAAGACGGTATGGATGTGGAGCAGTATAATAAATTCCGAAAAACATTAACACCAGCAAGTGGTTTTCAAAGTGCTCAATATCGAAAAATAGAATTTGCATCAACAGAATTAATTAATTTAATTGATAATAGGTTTAGAGAAACTATAGATAGAAATACATCTTATGAATATGCATTTGACCATTTATATTGGCAAGCAGCAGGAAAAGATTATAAAACTGGTGAAAAAAGTTATTTATTAAGCACTTTTGAAGATAAATACAAAGAGGAATTTATTAGATTTACCAAGTTTTATAATACACACAACTTGTGGACTAAGTTTAAAAGTTTGCCACAAGATGTTAAAGAGGATAAAACGTTAATTGAAGCGATGCGTCATTATGACCATACTGTTAATATAAAATGGGTGATGGCACACTATCATACGGCAAATCATTATTTAAATATTGGTGGTAGAACAGTAGAAGCAACAGGCGGAAGTGAATGGGTGAAATACATGCATCCAAAATATCAAAAAAGAATATTTTTTCCAGATTTATGGACAGAAAAAGAATTACAACATTGGGGAGAAAACTTATAATAGTACTACTAATTACAATTACTGTTTATAGTTGTAAAAATGAACCTGAAATAATACCTCAAATACAAGAGGAAATAGCTATTGTTGAACCTCCTAAAGATATTTACGAATTTGGATTTAATTTAAATAATTATGTAGTTGTAAGAGATACTATAAAAAGCGGAGATACTTTTGGTATTATTATGGAACGTAATAAAATAGAGTATCCTAAAATATATAATATCGTTGAAAAAGTTAAAGACAGTTTTGATGTTCGTAAACTTCAAACAGGAAAGGCTTATACACTATTATGTTCTAAAGATTCATTGCAACAGCCTCAAAGTTTTATTTATCAAAAAAATGTAGAAGAATATGTAGTGATAAACTTTAAAGATTCTATCCATGCTTATAATAGTAGAAAGCCTATAAAATATGTTGAAAAAACAGCATCAGGAATTATAGCCAAAGGCGATGGTATTTCTGTGACACTAGATAAGTTAGGATTAAGTCAAGTATTAGCCAATAAGATGGCTGATGATATTTACGCTTGGACCATAGATTTTAATAGACTACAACCAGGAGATCAGTTTAAAGTGATATATACAGATAAGTATATTGACGATAGTATTTATTCTGGAGTTGATCATATTAAAGCAGCTTACTTTGAACATAATAAAGAATCTTTTTATGCCTTTGGTTTTAAAGCAGATACTATTAAAGGAATTTTAGATTATTTTAATGAAGATGCAAAAAATTTAAGACGCGCCTTTTTAAAAGCACCTGTTAAATTCAGTCGTATCTCATCTCGATATAATTTAAAACGAAGGATAGCACATTACGGTTATCGTGTTAAAGCTCATAGAGGAACAGATTTTGCTGCCGCAAACGGCACACCAATTTTAGCTACTGCAAACGGTACAATTACTAAATCTAGTTATACCAGAGGTAATGGTAAATATGTAAAAATCCGACACAATGCAACTTATGAAACACAATACCTTCATATGTCAAGAAGAGCGGCTAAGGTTGGACAATTTGTAAAGCAAGGCGATATTATTGGTTATGTTGGAAGTACAGGAAGTTCTAGTGGAAATCATGTGTGTTACCGTTTCTGGAAAAATGGAAAAGAAGTGGATCCATTTAAACAAAAATTACCTGAAGCAGAGCCTATTGATGAAAGTTTAAAAATAAAATATTTAGAATTTATAAAACCTATAAAAAATCAATTAGATACTATTAAACTTCAAGAAGAAGTTTTAAAAGATCAATTAAATGAAGATTTAATTACTAAAATTGACTAAAATGGGGTTGCCAAAAATAAACCCTACCACGACTAAAGCTTGGAAAAAACTTCAAAACCATTATGCTTTAATTAAAGATATTCATATGAAAGATTTATTTGCTCAAGATTCTGAGCGAGCAAATAAATATACATTGCAATGGGAAGATTTTTATGTAGATATTTCTAAAAACAGAATTACGGAAGATACATTTCAATTATTATTAGAATTAGCTGATGAGGTTAAACTTAAAGATGCTATAGAAAGTTATTTTTCAGGAGATAAAATTAATGAAACGGAAGATCGGTCTGTTTTACATACAGCTTTAAGAGCTCCAAAAACTTCAACGATTTTAGTAAATGGAAGCAATATAATTCCAGAAATTCAGCAAGTAAAACAAAACATAAAAATCTTTTCTGAAGACATTATTAGCGGAAAAAGAAAAGGATATACAGGAAAGCAATTTACTACAATAGTTAATATAGGCATTGGCGGTTCAGATTTAGGGCCAGCTATGGTGGTGGATGCGCTTCAATATTATAAAAATCATTTAATAACACATTTTATTAGTAATGTAGATGGAGACCATGTAAGTGAAACGCTTAAAAAACTAGATCCTGAAACCACACTTTTTGTAATTGTTTCAAAAACATTTAAAACACAAGAAACCCTATCTAATGCTAATACAATTAGAAAGTGGTTTTTAAAATTTGGTACTGAAAAAGATGCATCAAAACACTTCGTAGCTGTATCAACAAATATTGAGAAAGTAAAAGCTTTTGGGATAAATGAAAATTCTATATTTCCTATGTGGAACTGGGTTGGAGGGCGTTTTTCTTTATGGGGTTCTGTAGGATTAACGATTAGTCTATCTATAGGATATCATCATTTTGATAGCTTGATATTGGGAGCTCATAAAATGGATACACATTTTAAAAATGAAAATTTTGACACAAATATTCCAGTAATATTAGCACTTATAAGTATTTGGTATAATAATTTTTTTAATGCAGAAACTGAAGCAGTTATACCCTATTCTCAATATTTAAATCAGTTTGTAACATATTTACAACAAGTTTCAATGGAAAGCAATGGTAAGAGTATTGATAGAAATGGCAATTCTATAGATTATCAAACTGGGAGTATTATTTGGGGAGAACCAGGAACAAATTCACAACATGCATTTTTTCAATTAATCCATCAAGGCACAAAATTAATTCCATTAGATTTTATTGGATTTGCTAAATCACTTCATGGCAATAAAGAGCATCAAAGCAAGTTAATTTCTAATCTTATAGCACAAACGGAAGCATTATTAAATGGAAAAACAAAAGAGGAAGCTTTAATTGAAATAAAAAATCATCCAAATCCTGAAAAACTATTACGTTTTAAAACTTTTGAAGGTAATAAACCAACAAATACTATTTTAATAAACCAGCTTACTCCAGAAAGTTTAGGTAAACTTATTGCAATGTATGAACATAAAATTTTTGTTCAAGGTGTGATTTGGAATATCTTTAGTTTTGATCAATTTGGTGTTGAACTAGGAAAACAACACGCTAATTCTATCTTAAAAAACCTTAAAGATGATATTATAACCAACACCCATAACACTTCTACGTTGAAAACCATAGCGTTTTTTAAAAATCACTGGACTTAAATGTTAAATTTTTATTGTATGTCCGTAAATAGTCCTAAAATGAATTAATTTTCGTATATTCTATTG
>CAZECB010000025.1:0-290 GCA_964510745.1 uncultured Flavobacteriaceae bacterium
AAAGTCGAGTAACACCAACTTTACAGGAACAAATTCAAAAAGAAAGAGAAGCTATTTTAACAATGTCTGAAGTTGAAGATTCTAAGTCTGCTGAAACTAAAAAAGAGAATACAAAAGTGTTTGAAAAGATAACTAAAGCTCAAAATCAAACCGAACTTCAATTAAAAGAAAAAGCAATTATTAAACAAGAAATGAAACAGGATAGAGTTTTAGCTCAAATAGAAATTGAGGAAACTCAATCTAAATCGGAATCTAGAGAATTATCACTTGAAGATCAAAAGTTGAATGCC
>CAZECB010000025.1:300-11923 GCA_964510745.1 uncultured Flavobacteriaceae bacterium
AGAACTGAAAAAGTTAGATGAAGCGAATTCTTACAATGTAGATAATGAAGTAGATTCATTACTTAGAGCGGCACAACGCGACATTAGACTTCAAAAATTATATAAGGAAGCCATACAAACAGTAAATGCAGATGAACTATTAAACGATGTCGAGATTGAATTAGAAAAATCCTTTAGAGACAAAGTCTTTAAGATATTAGTTGAAGGTATAAAGGAAACTGGTACGATACTAGTAAATAGAAGTAATTAACATCAGTCAAATCAAAAAACGAATAATAATAATCATTAAAAAACGAACAGTTATGAAGAACTTTACAAGAGTATTATTTGGACTATTATGCTTTTACTTTATTCCATTAAATTCTCAAAACAATGGAGAAGGTATTGTTTTAAATTATGCAAATAATAAAATAGAAAATAATCTAGAGCAAATAAAAAAATTAGAAGCTTCAAAAAAAAAGGTTGAAGAATTAGAAAAAAAACTTTTAAAAATAAACATTGAAAAGATTAATGAACAACTAGATAATAAAGAAATAACTAAAGAGGAAGCAGATAAATTAAAAAAAGACATTGCGAAAACAAGAGCTTTAAATATTCAAAATAAAATTGCCATTATAGATAATGAAATTGAATTATTGAAGCGAAATCATAATGGTTATAGAATTGATGAATGGAAAGATCCTGTAAATTTTCAACTCGGTGTTGTAGAAACTGATGATGGAGGATTATCCCTTGGATTTAAATTACCTAAATCTAAAAAAAGAATTAGTCGAAGAGGTCAGAAAAAAGATATCAGAACCCGTAGTGGTTTTGTATATGCTTTTGGATTAAATAATGTGATTATTGATGGTGTTTCTCTAGATGATACACTATTTGAATTGGGAGGTTCACGTTTTTTTGAATTTGGATATAATTGGAGAACAAGAGTGTTTAAGAATACAAATTTTGTGCGCTTTAATTATGGACTTTCATTTCAAATTAATGGTTTAAGACAAAAAGAGGATGTCATTTTTGTAGAAGATGGTGATGTAACACGATTAGAATCTTTTCCAGTAAATTTAAGAAAGTCAAAACTGTCAAATTCTAATTTAGTATTCCCGATACATTTTGAGTTTGGTCCATCATTTAAACGTATAAGAGGAAAAAATCAGGATATTGTACGATATTATACATATTCAAAATTTAAGGTAGGTATTGGTGGTTATGCCGGTTTTAATATTGGAACACGACAAAAACTACGATTTAGAGACGAAGCTGGAAATAGAGTAAAAGAAAAAATCAGAGGTGATTTTAATACAACTGATTTTGTATATGGCCTAAGTGCCTATATAGGATTAGGTGGTTGGGGAATATACGCTAAATATGATTTATCTCCTATTTTTAGAAATCAAACCATAGATCAAAACAATATTTCTCTTGGAATAAGATTGGATTTTGCAAGGTAATTAAAATAAATACTAGCTTGTTGCATAAAAGCGTTTTTTGCAATTTGCAAAGAGTGCTTTTTTAGTTAGTGTAAATTTTTTCAAACTATATTTTATCTTATTTTTATAGCCTTGTTTTAAACGATTTGATTTGATTTCAAAATCTACCATAGATAAAGTCTTTGAAACTGCTCGTGTAGAGGAGGTGATAGGTGATTTTGTAAACTTAAAAAAATCAGGAAGTAGCTTTAAAGGATTAAGCCCTTTTAGTGAAGAACGTACACCAAGTTTTATGGTTTCTCCTGTAAAACAAATCTGGAAAGATTTTTCGACAGGAAAAGGAGGTACAGCAATTTCATTTTTAATGGAACACGAGCATTTTACCTATCCAGAAGCCATAAAATACCTTGCTAATAAATACGGTATTGAAATTGAGGAAACAGAGCAAACTAACGCCCAAAAAGAAGAAGCTGGTGAGCGGGAAAGCATGTATTTGGTGAGTGAGTATGCAAATACGTATTTTCAAAATATACTTCATAAAACAGATCAAGGAAAAGCTATTGGGTTAAGCTATTTTAAAGAACGTGGCTTTACAGGAGAAACAATCAAAAAATTTCAATTGGGTTATGCTCTTGATGAATGGACAGCATTTTCAGACGAAGCTATTAAAAAAGGATATAATCTTAAATATTTAGAACTTACAGGACTAACAATAGTTAAAGATACAAAACAATTTGATCGTTTTAAAGGCCGTGTGCTATTTCCTATTCATAGTATGTCTGGTCGTGTTTTGGGTTTTGGTGGACGTATTTTAGCCAATAATAAAAATGCTGCAAAATATTTAAACTCTCCAGAGAGTGATATTTATCATAAAAGTAAGGTGCTTTATGGTATTTATCAAGCAAAACAAACAATAGCCAAAGAAGATAATTGTTATTTGGTGGAAGGCTATACTGATGTGATTCAGTTCTCTCAAAAAGGAATTACAAATGTGGTGTCTTCATCTGGAACTGCTTTAACCCCAGATCAAATTAGATTAGTTAATCGATTAACAAAAAACATCACTGTACTTTTTGATGGTGATGCCGCAGGAATACGAGCTTCTATTCGTGGGATTGATTTAATTCTAGAACAAGGTATGAATGTTAAGGTGTGTACATTTCCAGATGGCGAAGATCCTGATAGTTTTGCAAAACAGAATACACTTGAAGAATTAACAACATATCTCAAAGAAAATGCCACTGACTTTATACGTTATAAGGCATCTCTATTAATGGAAGATGCTAAAAATGATCCTGTAAAAAAAGCAGGATTGATTAGAGATATGGTGGCGAGTATTTCAAAAATTCCAGACCGTATTCAAAAGGAAGTCTATGTGCAAGAATGTGCACATATCATGGATATTAGTGAAGATGTACTATTTAGTACTTTAGCACAGATCGGAAAAAAAGAACTTCAAGATGCTAATAAGGCATATCAAAAAGATCAAAAACAAGATCAAAATCAAAATACATTTGAGGTTGTAAAACATAAAACAGTTGTAAAAAAAGTCGATGTACAGTTTGAATTAGAACGCAGAATTATTGAATTATTACTACTTTACGGAAATAAAACTGAAGATTTTGAAGATCTTGTTTTAAAAGAAGCTGATTCTGGAGATTTGATACTAGAGCCTGTTGTGCATACAGCAAAAGTATTTGAGAAAATATATTTGGATCTGCAAGAAGATGAAATGCAGTTTTCCAATGAAAATTTTAAAACTCTATATTATACCATTATTGATGGATTAAATCAAGATGAAAACTTTTCAATAAAAGGCTTTATAGATACACTAAGCCCTGAATTAGCAGATGAAATGACTAGTATTTTGATGAATGATGAACGCTATGCTTTACATGACTGGGAACGTAATAATATTTTTCCTAAAGGAAAAGAAGTTGGTATTCCTCAGCTAGTAAATGAAACAATTTTAAGTTTACGCTGCTTTTTAATAGATCAAAAAGTCAATGAATTTAAAGAAGAAACACATAAAGAGAATAATAACACGTCAATATTAGAAGACGTGTTAAATTATTCTAATTTAAAAATGCTGTTGTCTAGAAAATTAAATAGGGTGTTATAAAAATGGTTTAGGCAAGCTCCATATGCCTGGCTTGATTTACTAAATCTACAAGATTAGTGACATTTAGTTTATGCATTAATCGTGCTTTATAGGTGCTTACAGTTTTTTCATTAATATCTAACTCTATTGCAATTTCTTTGTTTTTACGGCCAGAACATAGCAGCTTTAAAACTTCAACTTCTCTAGTCGATAATTTTTTGTAATATTTTGTTTTTCGTTTACCATTTTCATCAAAAGCTAAACGTTGCGCCAATTCATTACTAATATAAGTAACACCATTTGAAACTTTAATAATAGCTTCTTTAATAGTTTGCGTGCTTGCTGTTTTAGTTAAATAGCCCGAAGCCCCTGCTTTAATTGTGCTTATTGCATAAATTTCTTCAGGATGAGAGCTAAACATAATAACTTTTACTTCAGAAAATTCTTTTTTAAGAGTTCGTAATGCAGTAATACCATTAAGCTCCGGTAAATCTATTTCAGACAATACAATATCTACTTGGTTTTTAGATACAAAATCAAATAATTGTTTTCCTGTTGTGACACTTCCAATGACTTTAATATCTTCAGAAGGTTTAAAAAATAATTCAAGACCTGCTCTTACAATAGGGTGATAGTCGGCCACTAGTACTTTAATCATAATTTTTAATTTTTGATTAGTAATCAAAGACTTAAAATGACAATAAGATTCTTTAATTGTTGGTTGATGGTGGTCTTAACAAATTTAGATAAAAAATATCTTATTTTAATATTTATTTTAACTTTTCTGGAATCTCACACACAGGAATTGGAATCATTTTATGTGTATTAGCATTATTGTAACGCTTAAATATTTTAAAAACTTCTTTTTTTCTACCTTCAAAATCATCAACAGTAGAACCACTATCATTTACTTGCATGGCCCATTCTAATTCATCATAATTAGCACCTATTTGATCTTCGTCACTGCGAGCGTCACCAAATAACCCATCACTTGGCGCTGCTTCTAAAATAGAAGTGGGAACTTCTAAAAAATGTCCAATAGTATAGACTTCAGATTTCATTAAATCTGCAATTGGACTTAAATCCACCCCACCATCTCCATACTTAGTGTAAAATCCAACTCCAAAATCTTCTACTTTATTTCCAGTACCAGCAACAAGTAATCCTAATAAACCAGCATGATAATATAATGTGGTCATTCTTAAACGTGCTCGTGTATTAGCTAAAGCCATATCTACCGTTTCTTGTTTTCCTTCTAAAGTCACTTCAGTTTTAAAACTTTCAAAAACAGGAGTTAAATCTACACGTGTATCGCTAACATTATTAAATCGTTTTTTAAGTAATTTTATATGCTCTTGGGATCTAGTGACATGACTTTTTGCTTGATGAATTGGCATTTCAATACACAATACTTTTAAACCTGTTTTAGCACAAAGTGTAGACGTGACTGCAGAATCTATACCTCCAGATATGCCAATGACAAAACCATTTACATTAGCTTTTATAGCATACTTTTTTAACCAATTTACAATATGATCAACAATCTTTTCTGTTTTCATTAAATAGTGTTTTATAATAAAGAATAGTACCTTTGCTGACAAAAATAAACCAAATCTGTATAATTTATAAAGGTTAGTACTGTTAAGTTTTCAATATTAAAATATGCGTAAATTATTAAGTCTTTCCATAATGATTGTTTTATTGTTTTTTTCTTGCGATAAAACAAGTCAGATAGAAAAGGAAATTGAAGCAATTTCTATGGATATCACCATTGAACGTTTTGATCAATTATATGCAAATACAACTATTGAAACATTGCCAAAACTTAAGGCAGATTTCCCTTTTATGTTTTCTAAAAGAGATAGTGATTCAATTGTTATTAGTAAAATAAATAATATTTATGTAAAGGAATTATCTGATGCTACTAAAGAAAAATTTAATAATCTAGAAGGCATAGAATCAGAAATAGGGTTATTGTTTAAACATTTGAAGTACTATAATAAAAGTTTTAAAACTCCCAGAGTTATTGGCTTTACTGATCAAGTAGATTATAGAAACAAAGTATTTGTAACAGATTCTATAGTGTTATTAGGGCTTGATACTTATTTAGGGAAAGCTCATCAACTTTATGATGGAGTGTATAAATATATAGCTCAAAATTTGGAGCCTTCTCAAATTGTTCCAGATTTGGCATTTGCCTATGGACAACAAAAAATATATCAGCCTAAACGCACTAATTTTTTAGAGGAAATGATTTATTATGGTAAGATCTATTATTTTATGGATGTTATGATTCCTTTTAAAACAGACGAAGAAAAAATAGGGTATACTCCAGAGCAATTAGCTTGGGCTAGTGTTAATGAGATCAATATTTGGACGTATTTTGTTGAAAATGAATTGTTTTACAAGAGAGATGCAAAATTAGTAGCTAGATTTATTAATCCTGCACCATTTTCTAGATTTAATTTAGAGTTAGATCGTGAATCTCCCTCAAGAATAGGGTGTTACATTGGCTGGCAAATTGTACGATCTTATATGAAAAATAATGCTGTTAGTCTAGATGAATTACTAAATACTACTGCAAAAGACATATTTAATACCGCAAAATTTAAACCACGTAAATAATGGCTAAGACACGTACTTCTAAAATAGAGCTTATTGTAGAGTTAGATGAAAATCGTATTCCAGAAAACCTGTCGTGGTCTGCTCAAGATGGTGGAGTTTCTAATGAAGAAGCTAAAGCGATATTGCTTTCTGTTTGGGACAGTAAAGCTCAAGAAGCATTACGCATAGATTTATGGACAAAAGATATGCCGTTAGATGAAATGAAACTATTTTTTCATCAAACTTTAGTAGCGATGAGTGATACATTTAATAGAGCTACTCAAGATGAAAAAATGACTGCTACAATGAAAGATTTTTGTGACTATTTTGCAGAAAAATTAGAGTTGAAAAAATAACTACCACTCATTAATTCTATTAGAATCTAACTTTACAAAAATAAATAGAAGTATAGTAAAGCTCCAAAGTCCAGAGCCTCCATAACTAAAAAAAGGTAGAGGAATACCTACAGTAGGAATTAACCCCATAACCATACCGATATTAATCATAAAATGAAAAAATAATATGGAGCCTAAGCTATAACCATATACACGGCTAAATTGAGATTTTTGTAATTCTGCTAGATATAAAATCCGAATTAAAAGCAATGCAAATAGTATCACAACAAGTGAGCTTCCTATAAACCCCCATTCTTCACCTACAGTACTAAAAATATAATCTGTGTGTTGTTCTGGTACAAATTTCCCAGTAGTTCTAGTACCTTCTAAAAAGCCTTTACCCCAAAATCCACCAGAGTTAATCGCTTTTTCAGACTCTCTTAAATTATACGCAAATGTTTTTTTCATCTGCTCTAATTTTTCTGGATCTTTTTCCAAGCGTAACCATAAACTGATTCTATCTTGTTGATGAGGTTTTAAAATAGATTTGTAAAAAAACTGTACGCCAAATGCAAATCCTAAACAAATAATAGAAACAAAAAAAGGTTGAAATATAGATCTCTTCTTCTTCTTCTTCTTCTTTATAAAAAAATGATGTAGAAACACAAGTATACTTGTAATAATTACCGTAGGAAATACAGTGAATTTTAATGTAAATACAGATAATAAGACTGCTCCAATAATAAAGTATAAATAGTTATATGAAATTCCCTCTCTAAAAAAAACAAAGAAAAATGCTGCATAAACTAATGTGCTTCCTGTATCATTTTGTAAGATAATTAATAGAGCAGGAACAGCTATTATAGCTACTGTTTTTAATTGATCTTTAAAGTTAGTAATATTAGTTTGTAAGTCGCTAATGTATTTAGCTATGGCTAGAGCTGTAGCAATTTTTGCAAATTCACTAGGCTGAATCGTCATACTTCCAATAGCATACCAAGATGTAGCTCCATTTACATTCTTCCCAAAAACAAATAGACCTAAAAGTGATATTAGTGAAACTATATAAATAACACTTGAAAAACGTTCATAAAACTTGGCTTCTAGTGATAAGACTAATATAATTAATACAAAAGAAAATAGTATAAATATGAGTTGTTTGCCATAAGGTTGACTCATATCAAGATAATTAGTTAATTCTCCAGAAAGAGATGCTGATAAAATATTTACCCACCCAAAACCTACTAGTAATAAAAATAGGAGTATAGTGATCCAATCAAATTTAAAGTTCCTATGGTTTAACCTTTGCATTATTACTGTATAGGTGGTAGTTTTGAAGCTGTAGGGTTATTGTAGTCTATAACTTGTAATTGCGTCTCGCCATTAATTTTAAAGGGTTCACCAGAATAAGGTTTTGCATATTCGTTTTCTAAACTATGTGAGAGAATCCAATTTTCCATGCGTTTTAAAGTAACTTCACCTTTAATGTATCGTTCAATCATTAAACTTGCCATACGTCCTGCAAATCTACTTCCCCAATACCCATTTTCAACAAAAACAGCAATGGCAATTTTAGGATTGTCTTTAGGAGCAAACGCTACAAAAATAGAATGGTCAGTGAGTTGTTTTGTTTCTCCATTAATTCTAGTAAAGTTTTCTGCAGTTCCTGTTTTTCCACAAATGTCTATCCCAGGAACTCTGAGTGTTTTTGCAGTTCCTTTATTATAGACATCATGCATTCCTTGTACTATAGGATCAAAATGTTGCTTATCTATAGTGGTGTATTTTGGTGTTGTGAATTTTGAGTCAATAGTATCTCCTTCAATTTTTTTTATGATATGTGGTGTATAATAATACCCTCTATTCGCTATTGCTGCTGCCATATTTGCTAATTGTATTGGAGTAGCTAAAACTTCTCCTTGTCCAATAGCATTAGATATTGAAAATGTAGTGTACCATTTGTTTTTACCATAACGCTGATCATAAGTAGCTGCTGATGGTATTTTTCCACGTTCCCCAACAGAGAGATCATTATTTAAGTAATTTCCTAATCCAAAGCTTTTTATATGATTACTCCAAACATCCATACCTTCTGCGGGCGTATCTGCTTTATCAATAATGCGTCTATAAATATTAGCAAAATAGGCATTGCAAGACTCATAAATCCCTAAATTCATATTTGCAGGGCTTTTATGAACATGACAGCCTAATGGTTTTTTGCCGCCATAATTATAACCACGTCTACAAGTGAATTTTTCTTCTGTATCAACAACGTTTTCTTGTAAAGCTATAAGAGCATTTAATATTTTAAAAGGAGATCCAGGAGGGTATTGTGCTTTTAAACCTCTATCAAATAAAGGTTTTACTATAGTATCGTTATATAATTTTGTGAAATTTTTTGAGCGTTTTCGCCCTACTAAATCATTAGGATTATAACTAGGTCCTGAAACCATTGTTAAAATTTCACCATTATTTGGATCAATAGCAACAATACCTCCACGTTTATTTTTCATTAATAATTCACCATAAGCTTGTAACTCAGAATCAATAGTGATGTTTATATCTTTTCCTGGTTGAGCAATGGTATCAGATAATCCATTATTATAAGGTTCTATATCTCTATTAAAGCGGTCTTTTTGAATAAATTTTACACCTTTTACACCTCGCAATGTTTTTTCATATGTTTTTTCAACACCTTGCTTGCCTATTAAATCACCTGAAGTATAATAAAAGTCTTTATTAATATCTGATTGACCAACTTCTCCAATGTCACCTAAAACATTGGCGCCTATTGTAGTTTGATAATCACGTAGAGATCTTTTTTGAATATAAAACCCACGATACTTTCGCATTTTTTCTGAAAGTACAGCATAGTCTTCTTTAGATAATTGAGATAAGAATACTTGAGGTAATCTAGGGGAGTAACGATATTTTCTCTTGTATATAGATTTAAAATCGCCTTTTGTGATTTTAAGAAGGTTACAAAATTCAAGTGTATCTAATGGTTCAACTTCACGTGGAATAATCATTACATCATATGAAGGTTGATTTGCCACTAAAAGGGCGCCATTTCTGTCATAAACATAACCACGTTTAGGGTAATTAAATACTTTCCTTATAGCATTATCATCATAAAGATTATAAGTTTTAGCAGTATATATTTGAAGGTAAAATAATCGAATCAAAAAGATAATGCCTACAACAATGACACTTGATAAAAGTAATAGTTTTCTCATTTATTCTTTCTAGAAAATAAAATAGTTATTAAAATACATAGTATAATGGTAAATATACTTGAGAATAACGATTTTTTAAGCATTAAAATTATCTTATTACTACTAAAAATTTCTAAACTGAATAAAATAAGGTGATGTATGAGTACTAAAATAGTAATATAAGTTGTTCTTTTAATGAGTTCTGTTTCATTAAATTTAAGAGAATGGTAATCATAAAGTGTACCAAATGAAAATTTTAATACTACTGGCCTTATATATGCTATTGTTAAGCAAGCAACAGCATGAACACCTCCAGAATCTAAAAATAAATCGAGAGTTAAGCCTAATATAAAACTTAAAACTAAAAATAAGCTACGATTATTATTAACTGGAAATAGAAGTATAAATAAAATATAGATGTAGGGGTTTACATATCCTAAAAAATTAATAGAATTTAAAATAAGTGCTTGCACTAAAATTAAAACAATAAACCGAATACTATTTAAAACAATAACATTATTCATCTAACGCGTTTAAGTTTGAAATTTCATTGGCATGACGATTTTCAATGATATAGACATGACTCAAATTAGTCATGTCATTAAATAATTGTATTTGAATAGTGTAATAATTTTCAGTTTCATCTAATTTAGAAGATATAATACTGCCGATATTAATTCCTTCAGGAAAAATGGTAGAATAGCCACCTGTGACAATTGAATCTCCAATAGTTATATTGGCTTGTTTTGGTACATCTACAAGTTGAACAATATCTGGTGATTTCCCATCCCATGTTAAAATTCCAAAATGATTACTTGTTTTTAACTTTGCACTAATCCTGCTATTTATGTTTAATATAGATAATATACGTGCATAGTTTTTACTAGTATTATCTATAATACCTACAATACCTTTTGAAGTGATGACACCAAGATCTTCTTTGATGCTATCATTTTCACCTTTATTGATGGTGATATAGTTTTTTGGAGAAGAATAACTACTCTTATAAATTTTTGCAGAAGTAAACTTATAAATACTAGAAGAATCAATTCTAACAATACTATCTTTAAGAGTATTATTTTGAGTGTTGTAAAGTATTGACTTTAAGCGATTATTTTCTTCTAATAAAATATCGTTTTGTTCTTTTAAACCAAAATAACCACTGATACTATTTGCGGTTCCATAAATGCTACCAGTTAAAAAATTAGCAGAATTAATAAACTTACTCTTGTGATATGAATGTGATTGAATAATTAAAGAAAATCCTATAGAAAATAACAACAAAAACAAGAGAAACACTTTGTTTCTAATTATAAAATTAATTATTTGTTGCATTACTTAGTGTTCTATTTAATCAATACACTTTTGTATTTAGAAAGGTTTTTAAGTACAATTCCAGTTCCTCTTACTACAGCTCTCAAAGGATCTTCAGCAATATAAACTGGCAAGTCTGTTTTTTGAGACAAACGTTTGTCTAAACCTCTTAACATTGAACCTCCACCAGCTAAATAAATACCTGTGTTGTATATATCAGCAGCTAGTTCTGGAGGAGTTTGTGATAAGGTTTCCATTACAGAATCTTCAACTCTTAAAATAGATTTATCTAGAGCTTTAGCAATTTCACGATAAGAAATTTGAACTTGCTTAGGTTTACCAGTCAATAAATCACGTCCTTGAACACTCATTTCTTCTGGAGGTAAATCTAAATCTTCAGTAGCAGCTCCAATCTGAATTTTAATTTTTTCAGCAGTACGATCTCCAACATATAAGTTGTGCTGAGTACGCATGTAATAAATAATATCATTAGTAAATACATCGCCTGCAACTTTTACAGATTTATCACAAACAATACCACCTAAAGCAATCACTGCAATTTCAGTGGTTCCACCTCCTATGTCAACAATCATATTTCCTTTGGGTTGCATAATATCTACTCCAATACCA
>CAZECB010000026.1:0-11894 GCA_964510745.1 uncultured Flavobacteriaceae bacterium
ATCTATCTTTTTTACTACTAAAATCTTACCTAAATATTAATCGAACTCAGGTTCCAAGAGAGATTCGTTTTGGTTGAGATAATCCATCTTGATTGGTAATCATCAACTCATAGCCTTTACCACTAGCATCAGAAAACCAAGCAATTTCATTTCCTTTAGGAGACCAAATTGGAGAGCGATCTGCAATATTAGAGCTTTGTGTGATATTTCTAGCATTTCCATTTTCAACAGGAACCGTAAAAATTTCACCACGTGCTTCCATAATAGCACGTTTCCCATTAGGAGATAATGATGGTGTTCGTGCACGCCTACTTAAATCTTCCCATTTAGTTTCTGCCCAAGGAAAATCTCCAGAAACTGTAATGTTTAATTGTTTTGTGTCTCCAGTTGAAGGATTCAGTGTATGTAAATACCCATCGCGTTCAAAAACAATTAATGATCCGTTTCCAGACAATGTTTTGATATCTGAACCTGTATACGTTGTCACTTGGTTTAGCGCTTTTGATTTTGGATTGTAAGACCAAATATTACTTGTAAAATCTCTATCTGATAAGAAATAAATAAGATCTCCCATCCACAGTGGTCGAATGTCTGTTGTTTTTTGATTTGGTAATAAGGTTTCGTTTAGTGTCTTTAGGTCTAATATAATTAATGGCGTGTTTTGACCTCCTCTATATTCTTGCCATTCTGTATCCCAACGATCAACACGGTCAATTACAATTTGTTTTCCATTAGGAGAAAAAGAACCACGAGCACTCCATTGTGACGTTAGCATGGTAGAAGGACCACCATTTTTTGAAACTGTCCATAGTCTATCAAAAGCAGTTGGAGCAGATTCACGAGATGTAGCATAAAGGATGTGTTTTCCATCAGGTGTCCATCCTCTCACAAAAGCAGCACTAGGGTGCCATGTTAAACGTGTCACTTCTCCACCATTAACTGATACGGTATATATTGCATTACTTCCTGAACGATTAGAGGTGAACGCAATTAGCGTTCCGTCAGGAGAGAAAAAAGGGTCAGACTCTACGGCAGCAGTACTTGTTAATCGTAATGCTTTGTTGTCATTTAAACTGGTAACCCATAAATCACCACCATAAGTATATGCAATGTGTGTATTACTAATAGTGGGCTCTCTCAATAATCGAGTGCCTTGAGCTAGTGAGATTGTTGTAATAAAAGTGATGTATACAGATAGGATATATCTGAATGTTGAAGATGAAAAATTAGTCATAGTAATGTTGATTTTGTCTCAGTATGACGAATTTAAATATTTTTAGTTACAATAGATAACGCTTTATATTTTTGTTAGGAGTTTTAATCTCTTAGGGTTTAATTCCCCGATGCTTGCATCGCTTTTTAGAGGAAAGTTTGAAAACGGATGGTTTTCGATTTAGAAATCATATTCCTCTGAATGCCTCGTATGCTTGCATCGAGGTGATTTACTTAACTTTATAACAATTAAATGAACTGTTTATGAAGTATTATTTATACACCCTATTATCATTAGTTTTTTGTTCTTGTACTGAAAAAAGTAATTCCGAATTTGTAAAATTCACTACAGATTCTGATTCTACAGTATACTATTATAATTTAGGATGGAAACAAATAATGGATGATGGTAATTATTCAGGAGCTGAGATATCATACCGAAAAGCATTGTCTTTTGATAATAACTTTTTAGTTGGACAAAGTATTTTAGCTCGTATTACCTCTAATGATGCTGAGCGATTAGAAATTTATAATCGATTGCAAAATGAAAAAGAAGCTGTCATTGGAGATGAACGTTTAATATTAGAGGTTTATACAGCACTAACTAAATATACTAATTTAAGAGAACAAAATGCTCCTGATACAAGAGAAGCTTTGCAAGAAGCGTTTAATTTGGGAGAACAAAATTTACAACAGATAATACATAAGTATCCTAAAGAAGTCTATTTGAAATCAGAATATATTGAAGTGTTACATGCGCAATATGGTGCTAAACAAACTTTAGATTCTATAGCAGTTTTAGTAACAGGAAAACAACAGAAAAATCCATTTTTGCTAGGTTATAAAGCAATATTAATTGCTGAAACTGGTAATTATAAAGAAGCATTGCATTATGCTAAAGAATTACAAAATATTGTAAACGATACTACTATTGCTAAACCAGATGTGATTTTAGCCGATATTTATTTTAAAATGGAAGATTTTGAAAATGCCAAGCTTCACGCTAATAGAGCAAATACAATAGACCCTAGAAACCTAGATGCAAGCCGATTGAAAGTGAGGATTGATGAGAAACTTAAGGACTCAATTGTGGCTAAATAATTAATACTTCTATTTATTTTTAGAACTACCTTGAAACGTTTTTTCAGAATCACTAAGCAGTCTATTAAGTTCTGCAAACTCCTCTTTAGTTAATTCACGATACTCACCAATTGGCATATCTAATTTAATATTCATAATACGGATACGCTGTAATGCCGTAACGTCATAATTTAAATATTCACACATACGACGTATTTGACGATTTAATCCCTGTGTCAAAATGATTTTAAATTGCGTAGAGTTAACACGTTTTACTTTACATTTTTTTGTGATGGTATCTAGAATAGGAATCCCATTAGACATGCGTTCAATAAATGTTTGAGATATAGGCTTGTCTACAGTGACTAAATATTCTTTTTCGTGATTATTACTAGCGCGGAGAATTTTATTAACGATATCGCCATCATCAGTCAACAAAATTAAACCTTCACTAGGCTTATCTAGTCGACCAATAGGAAAAATACGTTTTGGATAATTAATAAAATCGATGATATTATCTTTTTCGACACGATTATCTGTTGTGCAAACAATACCAATAGGTTTGTTTAATGCGAGGTATACAAATTCTGTTTTAGTATTTGTAATACGTTTGCCATCAACATGAACTTCATCTTTTGGAGTAACTTTGGTTCCCATTTCTGGGACTTTCCCGTTAATAGTTACACGTCCTTCATCAATTAATTTATCTGCTGCACGACGTGAACAGTAACCGACTTCACTTAAAAATTTGTTGAGACGTGTTAACTTTTCTTCCATGGTTGCAAAAGTACAACAAACTTTAGCTATTAATAAACTTCATAACATGATCTGTGATTGAAGTATCTTTCAACCCATGACCAAATCCTGAAGTTGTTATTAATTCAGCATTTTTATAGTTGCTATGTATAAGTTTTACGTCAGAATATGGAATGATTTCATCTTCAGTATCGTGAATTAAAAGTCCTTTTTGAGAAATTGTTTTCACAAAACTAGCTACTGAAAAATAGCTGGGATATTGCCCAAAGCGATTATATATAATTGTATCTAATTGTTTTTCAATTCGCTTATTATAACCCATCATAATGACATAACGTTTAAATACATCTTTAAAATCTGAAGGAGATCCTAAAAGCACCAATTTATCAATTATATTAAATTGATATTTATGCATAAAAAAAGTGCTTGCCATAGCGCCGACTGAATGTCCAATAATTATTTTAGGCTGAAATTTAGTAGCAACTACATTAATAAATTCAGAATATAAAATAGCATTAAAGGTGTCACTCCCTGATTTGCCATGGGCTGGTGCATCTAAAGCAATAATGGTATACCCTTCTTTTAAAAGTGCTTTAATTTTCTTTTTCCATCGTGCAGCATTGCTTTCCCATCCATGAACAAGTAATATTGTTTTTGCATTGCCTTGCCATTTATAGGTAGCAATGTTTAAATTGTCATATACTAAGGTTTCTTTTTGTGCTGTATTTAAAAACTTCTGATGCTTTTCGGTATGCTTTCCTTTTCTGGGAGTTGCAAATAATTGTAACGCTTTTTCAGCAGCTCCATTAGTAGAAATATAACTATAACAATTTAAACCAGCTCCAATTAATTTGGGAATATATTTATTCATAAATTAATCTTCTCTGTTTACAGTATCCATTGAAAACGCAGGTAAGCAAATAGCAATATATTCACAAGGTTCATCATACGGGTTTGAATATTGTACACGTGTATTTTTTTCTATTTTAATAGATTGACCAGCTTCAATAACAATGGTGTCATTTTCAATAATAAATTGTTTTTTGCCTTTGATAACATAAGTGTATTCTTCAAACTCAGGAGTTTGAAACGGCTCACTCCAGCCCGGAGGTGCAATCATATGGGCAATACTAATTTGAGATGTATTGGTAGCTGCTAAACCAAAATGTTCCTCAATAAGCTTTCCGTCATTTGTTGGAACTATAAAAGGCGATTTTTGTATAGTATATTTTTTCATTTTTCACTCCATTGCATAAAAAACGCATTTAATTTAGTGTCATCAGGAATTTGTAATATTTCAATTTTTGAATTGGTGTTAAACCATAACTCTGCTGGAAGCTCATCTTTTGAAATTGTAAAAAAAGCATTGATTTCATCTACAGAAACAATAAGACTTCTCAATGTTTTATCTATACCTGAAACTTTATAATTGTCCTTAATATCTTTAAAAGTACTATTTACATGAAGCCCTTCATTAGTTTTAAATTTAGGGTCTATGATTCTAATAGTTTTAATAGTAGCTGTAGAATCTAAGGATTGTGATGGTGTTAAAACTAATAATTTATCACCTCCTTTTTTGTAGACTTGTATGTCATTAATATTACCAATAAATTCATCACCACTAGTATATTTAACAATAGAGTCATTAGCAAATATAATTTTCAAATCTTTAACTTGAGTTGAGTCATTAAGTAATCCGATATTATTTTTTGTGATTAAATTAGGATTACTTTCTGTATTACACGATGTAAAAACAAAAGTGATTAAAATTAATACGAAGATTGAATTTTTCATTAAATTATTTTTGTTGAATTTAGATGACCTTTTTTAAAATGCCAAAAACGGCTCTAATAAAAGTGGCACTAGTTAATACTTTTACAATTGGGTTTTGTCTACTAGAGCTTCGTCTTCGAGTTGACTTAGAACGTCTTTTTCTATCTGCTTCCTCCTCTTTTCGTTCTTTTTCTAAACGTTCTTTTTTCTCTAATCGGTTATCTTCTTCTATTTTGAGTGTTTCAGCTTTTTTAATTTTATCATTAAGCATTTCGTATGCACTATTACGATCTATTTCTTCATTATATTTCATAACGAGTTTAGAATCGTCATAGAGTGTATTCAATTCAGAGTCAGTTAATACATCCATTCTACTCATTGGTGCACGTAACATGGTTGCAGCTAATGGCGTTGGTTTTCCTTTCTCATTTAAAGCCGATACTAAAGCTTCTCCTATACCTAAAGATGTTAGTACATCTGCAGTATCATAGTACTCAGTAATGGGATAATTTTGAGCGGTTAATTTAATCGCTTTTCTGTCTTTAGCAGTAAATGCACGTAATGCGTGTTGTATTTTTAAACCTAACTGACTTAAAACAGATTCAGGAACATCAGTAGGATTTTGAGTTACAAAATATAACCCTACACCTTTACTTCTAATTAACTTGACAATACTCTCAATTTGACTTAATAATGCTTTTGAGGCTTCATTAAATATAAGATGTGCTTCATCTATAAATAAAATGAGTTTTGGTTTGTCACTATCTCCTTGTTCTGGAAATGTTTCATAAATTTCAGCTAATAAACTCAACATGAATGTAGAGAATAATTTAGGACGATCTTGAATATCTGTTAATCTAATAATGTTAATATAACCACGTCCATCTCTAGTTGTTCTCGTTAAATCATCAACATCAAATGATTTTTCTCCAAAAAACAAATCAGCACCTTGATGTTCTAATTCTACTACTTTTCTTAAAATAGCTCCTGTTGAAGCACTTGAGATACGTCCATATGCTTCTTCAAATTCAGCTTTCCCCTCTTTAGTAGCGTATTGTAATACTTTTTTGAAATCTTTTAAATCTAATAAAGGTAACTTGTTATCATCACAGTATTTAAAAATGACTGCTAACACACCGGATTGTGTTTCAGATAAATCTAAAACGCGAGAGAGTAATACAGGTCCAAATTCACTAACGGTAGCACGTAAGCGTACCCCATCTTGTTCAGATAAAGACATGATTTCTACAGGAAATGGTTTTGCTTCAAACGATAATCCAATTTTTTTATGACGCTCATCAATTTTTGGATGCCCAGGGCTTGGTTGTGCAATACCACTTAAATCCCCTTTAATATCCATTAATAATACAGGAATTCCTTTATCACTTAAATTTTCAGAAAGTACTTGAAGCGTTTTTGTTTTTCCAGTTCCTGTAGCACCGGCAATTAAACCATGTCTGTTCATAGTTTTTAATGGAATTTTTACAAATGCATCTGTAATCGCTTCTCCGTCTAACATAGCAGAACCTAAGGTAATATAATCACCTTTGTATGTATATCCTTTGGTAAGATCATCTAAAAATCTATCTTTATTGGTCATGTTTAAAATTTTGATAAAAATAATGTAATTTTAGACATCTTTAAAATTAATATATAAATGAAGAAAATAGAAATTTTATTAGGGACTTTATTGTTACTGTTTGTAGTGTCGTGTCAAGAAAATGAACACTCTAACGAAACTTCTGAAGCTCATGAAAAACAGGTGTCAGAAATAACATTTCATAAGTCACACGAACCAACAAGACAGAATACACCATTTAGTGATGCTGTTGAGACTGAAGATTTTTTGTTTTTAGCGGGGCAAATAGGAAGAGATCATACTAAAGGAGCATTGGTTGAAGGTGGAATAACTGCAGAAACTAAACAAGTGATTGAAAATATAAAAGCAGTGTTAGAACATCATGAATTGTCTTTAGATCATGTAGTAAAGTGTACCGTGATTTTAGCAGATATTAATGATTTTTCTGCTTTTAATGAGGTGTACAAAATGTATTTTACAAAAAAACCTGCGCGTACTCCTTTTGCTGCTGCAGGATTAGCAGGAAATGCTAATATTGAAATAGAGGTTATTGCAGCTAAATAATCTTCTAATAACAAGCTTCACATTTCTAACTTTTAGAGTTATCTTTGCACCTTTATGAAAAAAGAGATTCAAGAGCGTGTTGAAAAAGGGGAAATGCTTCCTTTAATGGAGGAGTTTTATACTATACAAGGTGAGGGCTTCTACAAAGGTACAGCCGCTTATTTTGTTCGTATTGGAGGCTGTGATGTAGGTTGTCATTGGTGCGACGTGAAAGAAAGTTGGAATGCTAATTTGCATCCACCTACTGAAGTATTTGAAATTGTTGAAAATGCTGTAAAATATAGTGATACTATAGTTGTTACTGGTGGAGAACCTTTAACTTGGGATATGTCTGTGTTAACATCACAGTTAAAAGACAAAGGGTTACAAGTGCATATTGAAACCTCTGGAGCTTATAAATTAACAGGAACTTGGGATTGGATTTGTTTATCGCCTAAAAAAGTAAAACTACCTACAGAAGAAGTCTATAAACATGCTAATGAACTTAAAGTCATTGTTTATAATGCTGATGATTTAAAATTTGCAGAAGAACAAGCTGTTAAAGTAAATAAAGATTGTATTTTATACTTGCAACCTGAATGGAGTAAAAGTGATAAAGTAATTCCTTTAATAGTAGATTACGTGATGCAAAACCCTAAATGGAAAGTGTCATTGCAAACTCATAAATATTTGAATATTCCTTAGTTTTGTTTTAAAACATATATATAAAATGCTCCTTTAGATTTTAATCCTAAAGGAGCATTTTATATTTTTCTAACGTCTAGTCTAACGTCTTATTTTGCGAAAGGAACAGCTACACGTACTTTATCCCATCCCATATGCATATGAGCACCACCATCTACTGTTTGAAAAGAAATAGAAAAATTTTCTAAAGATTCTTCCCCTTGAGTTACAGGAACAGTAAGTCTTGCAACTTCATTATCTTCTTTATAGCCACGAGTTGCCCAGTTATCTACATCAGAACTGATAATAATCGTCCATTCTTTTTCATTTGGAATAGTAAATAAAGAATAAGCGCCTGCTTTAATCGTTTTTCCAGCAAATTTCATATCTGTTAAAAACTGTATTTGAGTAGCATCGTTAGCTCCAGTTCTCCACATTTTTCCATAAGGTGCTAAATCAGTACCTACTGTTCTTCCTTTTAAATAAGGTCTACTGTAAAATACTTTAATAGCTTTGTTAGAACCTCTACTTGGGAAAGCAGCTAGGTCTAAAGGACTTTTGTCAAGAGGAGCAAATCTTTGAGCACTTACATTTGTAGTTAATAACATAACAAAAGCAAATGCTATAGTTGTGATGATTGTCGATTTTTTCATGATTATTTTTTAATAAAATTTATAACGTGTAAAATTAAATAATAAATTGATTAAATAGTTTTTGAAAATCAGAAAGTCTTGTTAAACTTTAGTAAATAAAAAAGCGCATTATAATAATTATTATAATACGCTTTTAAATAAGTTTATGTAATTACTTAGTAAAAGGAACTGCTACACGAGTAGATCCCCAACCCATATGAAGGTGAACCCCATCAGTTGCTTCTTTAAAAGTCATAGAAAATGCTTCTAAAGACGTCTCGCTTGTAGATGCAGGTACATTTAATCGCGCAACATCATTAGCTTCTTTATAAAAATAAGAACCCCATGCATTTAATTCAGAATTGATAATTATAGTCCACTCACTGTCACCAGGAATTGTAGCTAAACTATAAGTTCCAGCTTTAATAGGAGTATCTCCTAATTTCATGTCTACATAAAATGTAATTTCAGCAGATTCATTAGCACCAGTTCTCCAAACTTTTCCTTTAGGAGCAAGTGAATCTATTACTCTTCCTTTAAGTTGAGGTCTACTATAAGCTACTTTTACAAGTTTGTTAGCTTCTCTATAATCAGCAGGAAAAGCAGCAACATCCATCGGGCTAGCATCTAACTTTGGAAATTCTTGAGCAGTTGTATTAATAGATAAAAACATCATAAATACTAAAGCTATAGTAGAGATAAAAGATAATTTTTTCATAATTGTTTTAAGTTATTTAAGTTTATTTATTTAATAAAAGGTACAGCTATGCGTGTAGTACCCCATCCCATATGTAGGTGAACACCATTAGTAACTTCTTCAAAAACCATAGCGAATGCTTCTAAAGAATCATCTGAATTAGTTACAGGAACATTCAATCTAGCAACATCATTAGCTTCTTTATAAAAATAAGCACCCCATGCATTTAATTCAGAATTAATAATTACGGTCCATTCTTTTTCGCCAGGAATAGTCGCTAAACTATACGTTCCAGCTTTAATAGCAGTATCTCCTAATTTCATGTCTACATAAAATGTAATTTCAGCAGACTCATTTGCACCAGTTCTCCAAACTTTTCCTTTAGGAGCAAGTGAATCTAATATTCTGCCTTTAAGTTGTGGGCGACTGTAATGTACTTTTACTAATTTGTTAGACTCTCTGTAGTCATTAGGAAATGAAGCAACATCCATTGGACTTTTGTCAAGATTACTAAATTCAACTTCAGTAGGAGTTTCAGTAGTAACTTCAGTAGTTTCAGTAGTAACTTCTTTTTCAGTGTCTTTAGTTTCTTTTTTACAAGAAAAAGCGATAAGTAAAACGCTTAATAAAATTAATTTTTTCATGTTGGTGTTTTTTTGTTATTAATAATTGGGATTAGTTTTTCTTGTAGGCAGTCGTATTTAAGTCTAAAAGTTTACATATTAAACTATATTACTTTTTAACAACCTTTAAAAACTTCATTTTTCATTTAATTTATTAAATTTAGTTATAAATCATAACTGTTATTTTATTTTCAATTGAATATTTTGAATATTAATTGCAGATTTGCCTTATCAAATTAAATGAGTTATTATGTGTGGAATAGTATGTGCTTTCGATTTAAAACAAAAAACAGATGTTTTAAGACCTCAATTGTTAGAGATGGCAAAAAAAATACGCCATCGTGGGCCAGATTGGAGTGGTATTTATAGTGATGAGAAAGCAATCATGTCACATGAGCGGTTAGCTATTGTAGATCCAGCATCTGGAAAACAACCTTTGTTTAATGCATCTAAATCTTTGATTTTGGCAGCTAACGGTGAAATTTATAACCATCGAGTATTACGCGAACAATTTAAAGAAACATATGATTTTCAAACACAAAGTGATTGTGAAGTAATTTTAGCACTATATCAAGAGAAAGGAGTTTCCTTTTTGGATGAACTTAATGGTATTTTTGGATTTGCTATTTATGATACAGAGAAAGACGAATATTTTATTGCAAGAGACCATATGGGAATTATTCCTTTATATATTGGTTGGGATCAACACGGTACGTTTTATGTAGCTTCAGAATTAAAAGCTTTAGATGGAATTTGTTTTAAAATAGAATTATTTCCGCCAGGACATTACATGTCAAGTAAAGATGGAGAATTTGTGCAATGGTACAAAAGAGACTGGACAGAGTATGATGCCGTAAAAGAAAACGAAACGAGTATTGAAGACATAAAGCTAGCACTAGAAGATGCTGTATATAGACAATTAATGAGTGATGTACCTTATGGTGTGTTATTATCTGGTGGCTTAGATTCTTCAGTAACTTCAGCTATTGCTAAAAAATATTCTGAAAGACGTGTAGAGGCTAATGATAAAGAAAAAGCATGGTGGCCACAATTACATTCATTTTCTGTAGGCATAGATGGTTCACCAGATTTAGCTGCAGCTAAGAAAGTAGCAGATCACATAGGTACAGTGCATCACGAAATAAAATTCACAATTCAAGAAGGTTTAGATGCGATTAAAGATGTAATCTATAATATAGAAACTTATGATATTACTACTATTCGTTCATCTACGCCAATGTATTTAATGGCAAGAGTTATTAAGTCAATGGGGATTAAAATGGTGTTGTCTGGAGAAGGCGCTGATGAATTGTTTGGAGGTTATTTATATTTTCATAAAGCACCTAATGCAAGAGAATTTCATGAAGAAACGGTTCGTAAATTAAGTAAATTACATATGTATGACTGTTTAAGAGCTAATAAAAGTCTAGCTGCTTGGGGTATTGAAGGCCGTGTGCCATTTTTAGATAAAGAATTTATGGATGTAGCGATGCGCATCAACCCGAAAGATAAAATGATTAATGGAGAGCGTATGGAGAAATGGGTTATTCGTAAAGCATTTGAAGATATGATACCTGAAAGTGTAACTTGGAGACAAAAAGAACAATTTAGTGATGGTGTTGGGTATAGTTGGATAGATACTTTAAAAGAATTGGTTGAAAAAGAAGTAACAGACGAGCAAATGACTAATGCTAAATTTCGTTACCCAATTCAAACGCCTATAAACAAAGAAGAGTATTATTATCGCACTATTTTCGAAAATCACTTTCCTAGTGATGCAGCAGCTTTAAGTGTACCGCAAGAGCCTAGTGTAGCATGTAGTACTAAAATTGCTTTAGAATGGGATGAAGCCTTTAAAAATATGAATGACCCAAGCGGTAGAGCTGTGGCTAAAGTGCATGATGAAGCATATTAATAAAGTTCATTTTTTTTTTTAATGTAGTGGAATTAATGGCGGAAAAGTTAACTTTTAAAAGAGTTGACTTTTTTTAAATCTTTAATCTAAGACATTTTATTATTTTTTGAGTTTTCTGATAAAATAAAAACCACTAATATCTAATTTAAAGTGGTTTTTAAGCGATTTAAGGCACTTTTAAGTAATTAACAAATGTTAATAATTAACGCTTCAAATTGATAAAAGGCTTTTAAAACGTATGGTTATTTTGTATCTTTGATTGTATTCAAAAGGATGCTGTTTTAGCATCTTTTTTTATTTAAAAACAAAAATCAATTTAAGATTAAAATATAATGAGCGAAGAAAAAAAGAATCAATATTCAGCAGATAGTATTCAGGCACTTGAAGGAATGGAACACGT